>NZ_OMWA01000030.1:35721-99138 GCF_900314615.1 uncultured Methanobrevibacter sp.
TGACGACGAATGGATTGTCCGTGAATTGAAAGAAAGAGTAATGAAACTCAGAGAAGAGCCAAACGTAGCTCCAAAATATGTGCCAAATCCAAACGCACTATAAAGGTGATATAATGGAATATATTCTTAAAAATGGTATTGTCTACGACCCAGCTAACGAAATCAATGGGGAAAAGAAAGATGTCATGTTCAAAGACGGCATTATTGTAGATGATGTTTCCGCTGATGCTAAAGTCTTAGACGTTACCGATAAAATAGTCATGCCAGCAGGTATTGACCCTCACGCACACGTTGCAGGTCCTAAATTAGTAGTAGGAAGATTATACAGACCTGAAGATTCCAGAAGAGGTGTTACTCAAAAAACTAAAGTATTAAGATCAGAATCTGGATTCTCCATTCCAAGTTGTCCTGCAACTGGTTACAGATACTCAAGATTAGGTTACGGTACTGTTGTAGAAGCAGCTATGCCTCCTCTTGAAGCAAAACACACTCACGAAGAAATTGCAACTATTCCACAATTAGACATCCCAGCTTTACCATTATTCGGTAACAACTGGTTCGTAATGGAATACGCTAAAGATAATAATATTGAAGACATTGCAGCATTTGTATCTGCATGGTTAAAAATCTCAAAAGGTTACGGTATCAAAATCGTAAACCCATGTGGAAGTGAAGCATGGGGATGGGGTATGAACGTACACGGTGTAAACGACAAAGCTCCTTACTTTGACGTAACTTCCAAAGAAGTTATCGTTGCACTTGCAAAAGCTAACGAAATGTTAAACTTACCTCACTCTATCCACATTCACCCTAACGACTTAGGACACCCTGGTAACGTACCAACCACTATCGAAACCATGGATGCTGTTAAAGGAATCAAAAAAGGTAAAGGCGCAGCTGAAATTAGGGACCAAGTTATGCACTTAACTCACTTACAATTCCACTCCTACTTAGGAAACAGTTGGAAAGATGTAACTTCCGGTGCTGAAGAAGTCGCTAAACACTTCAACAAAGCTGACAACTTAACCTGTGATATCGGTCAAGTAACTTTCGATGAAACCACTACCATGACTGCAGACGCTCCTATGGAATACGACTTATTCAAATTATCCGGTCTTAAATGGACCAACAAGGATATTGAATGTGAAACTGCAGCAGGTATCATCCCATGTATCTACTCCAAGAAAAGTCCTGTTAGTACCTTACAATGGGCTATCGGTCTTGAATTATTCTTGTTAATCGAAGATCCATGGAGAGTATGTTTAACCACTGACCACCCTAACGCAGGTCCATTTACCAGATATCCTAGAATTATTTCCTGGTTAATGAGTAATGAGAAAAGACAAGACATGTGTGACAATGAAGTTCACAAATGGGTACACAAAAGAACTCTTCTCCCTACTCTTGAAAGAGAATACGATTTCTACGATATTGCAACTATTACAAGAGCTGCTCCAGCTAAAATCTACGGATTCACTGACAGAGGTGCACTCACCCCTGGTTACAGAGCAGACATTGCAGTATACGACATAAATCCTAATGATATTGACCCATCGAAAAAGGTTTCAACGTAGCTGACTACACTATTAAAGATGGTCAAATATTAGTAAAAGATAAAGAAATTGTAAAAGTTAAAGAAAGTCAAAACATTTGGGTTAACGTAAAAGGATGGGAACAAAACGAGCAAAAAGTTATCGACAACATTATGCCGTTCTTCACCCAATACTACTCAGTTAAATGGGAAAACTATCCAGTACACGACCACTATGTATCAAACCCAATTAGAGTAGACGTTGACGGTAAATAGGGGTGTTTAATTTGAAAACAATTACATTTGATCAAATCAAAACTTCATCAATCGCATTAGAATTTGATGAATTAATTCCTGATGAAATTTACTCATGGACCGAAGCAGATTTCGCTAAATATCAAGTTCCTATTGGAAATTCCAGATTCCCAATCACTGACTTCTTCGACATCACTGTAGAAGGAGAAGCTAACGGACCTGAAGAAGTTGAAATGATTTTAAACGGTGACTTAAACAGAGTAAAATACATCGGTTGTAAAATGAGCGCTGGAAACATTGTCTGTAATAGTAGTGTAGATTTACACGTAGGTGCAGAAATGTCCGGTGGATCTATTCTCGTTAAAGGTGACGCAGCTGCTCACGCTGGAAGAGAAATGTCTGGTGGATACCTTGAAATCGAAGGAAATACCAAAGAATTCACTGGTGCTTCTTACATTGGTGAATGGAGAGGTATGACCGGTGGACAAATAGTTGTTGGCGGTAACGCTGGAAAACAATGTGGTGAATGTTTAACCGGTGGTAGAATCCACGTTAAAGGTAACTGTGATATCTTAGCTGGTATTCACATGACCAAAGGTATTATTGAAATTGACGGTGACGTAAACCGTTGGCCTGGTGGTCAGATGAAAAACGGTAACATTATTATCCACGGTTTCCTTGGAAGATTACTTGAAGGATTCGTTCTCGACGGTATCGTTGTAGATCCTGAAGTAGAAGGAACCACTTTCAAAGGAAAATATATTCACTACACTGGAGATATTGGTCTCAACGGTAAAGGTAACCTTTACTTAGACGCTGAAGCTAACAAAGAAAAATTAGCATCTTACGGCGAATTAGACGACGAATATACTTCAATCAGAGAATACAGGAATTTATAATTCCTTTCTCTTTTCTTTTTTTTTAAAATAATTTTGGGCTGATAATATGGTAAAAGAAGTAGAAATGACTTTTGATGAGGTTGTAGAATACGTTAGGAATAAAGTATATGTTGGAGACGTTTTTGAAATTTCCTATAATCGTATTTTTGCTCCAGGAGAAGTTTTAGGTCTTACTGAAGAAGATGAAGTGACTGGAGAAGGTCTCAGAGTCGGTTTACAGTTAACCGGTGAAATTTTAAATCAGGCAGTTGAAGTTGACTTGCACGAAATTGCCGATGACTTGTTGGAAATCCGTCATGTTCATGATGACGATGAAATTATAATCGAAGTATTATAATCCTCTTTTTTTTATTTATTTTTTTATGTTCATTTTTCATTGAAAATTTTTTTTGTTCGATATCATACAAACAAACTTTTATATGATGAGATTTATAATATTATGTAAGGGGTTGATTGTCATGAAAGAACTAGAATTAACCACAGAAGAAGCTGTAAAATATTTAAAAGAAAATGTAAAAATGCATGATAGGATCGAAATAGCTTACGATAGAATTTTTGCAGAAGGAGAAGTCTTAAACGTTGATTTTTCCGAATATTTCGGCAAACCTGGATTTAAAATGTTAGTGTCTCTTGATGAAAGTGAACTTGGTGCCACAGTTGAAATCGATGTCTATGAGGTCGAAGAGGATATCATTGAGTTCATTCATTATCCTAAAGACGGTGAAGTTGTGGAAGTAACTGTAATATAATTACAGTCTATCCATTTTTTCAAAAGGCATTAATTTTTCAATTGCCTTTACTTCAATCGGTATATTGTTTTCTTTTATTGCAGCAATGGTGTTGAGTCCACTGCCTGCTATGACACCGAAATTATAGTTTTCTGCTTTTGCATTGCATATTACTTCCCTTGGCTTTCCAATTTTATAAACGGAAAATCCTATATTTTTCAATATGTTTAATAAATGAACTGCATAATCTCTTGATACATATGGGATTTCTTTAAAACTGGCCAGTATTTTTTTGCTTAATGTGTTGCTTGTTATTGATGTCATATTTTTTGATATGAAAATCTTGTGGGGATCCAGTGTGGTTCCGCTGTAAGATATCAAATCAATAAAGAGAGGTGGTTCGCTAAGTTCCAGAAGTCCTCCGTAAATCGGATTGCACATTATTCCGTTATTTATTAAAAGTCCGTCTATTGATAAACTGCAGATTGTAGCTATTCCGATCTTATTTTCATCACTCGGATGGTCTATAAGTTTATAATAGGGATTGATGTATTTCGGATTTGAATTGTAGACATCTTCCATAATTTCCATGGCCATGTCCAAATTCCTTTTTTCAATGTATGAAACATTTGAAATTATGTTTCCTTTTCTTTTTTCAACATCAAAGCTGACCTGCTGAATAAGATTCCATGATTTTGGAAGTAAAAATGGTATTTTAGGTTGTTTGTTTGCCTTTGGAAGGGTTAAAATCGGATTGACGTCTGAAACGATAGGTTTCAATGTTTTGAAATCCATTATCTCTTCAGCTATTTTAATATCAATCTCTTCGCCCAGTTCAGCCAGCGCACAAAATGGAGTTATTCCTCCGACAATACCTATTCCGACCATTCCGTGAGGTACCGGAAGACCTAAAATGTCTTCTCCTTCCTTGGAGATATTTATTACACCTCCAATTCCGATTTCTCTCAGTTCATTAAGAATCTCAATTGCCTTTTGTCTGCCGACAGCAGGTATAAGTCTGAAGTTTGCGGGGATGATTCCGCTTCCTTTTGTAATCACGTCAATTACTGAAGTAAGTTTCGGTGTGGAAAAGGCGCTTAATGGTGTAAGTGATGTCTTTTTATATGATATCAGTTCAACAAACTTTGTCGGCTCCAGATTTTCAATTTTTAAAAGACCTCCATACTGGAGCTGTGAAGGTATTCCTTCATTGAGAAATATTCCGTCTATTGTTGTTCCGCATATGGTTGTCATCTCATAAGTGCCGGTGTTTTTATCTTCATTTATATTGATGTAAGGGCTAACAGAAAGATCACTTTCAAAAATTTCTTTCATTATATTAATTGATTCTTCGTTATAAACAGTTGATGTATTTACAACTACATTTCCACTTTGTGACATATAGTTGAAATCAGTTAAATACATCATTTCTTCAAATTTTGAATGAATGAAATCAACCTGATCGTAAATCAGTCCTTTTTCTAATTTTTCACGGCCCAAATCAGTAATTTCTCTTCCTGAATATCCTATCTTTTTTGTATATCCTTTTTCATCCAGTATTCTCATATGGTATCTAACTGCACGTTCACCAAGGTTAAATCCTTTGTTTTTCAGTTCATCTGCAATTAACTTGGACCCAATAGGTTTTTCCTGAGTGTTGAGAATTCGTAAAATCTCTATCATTCTGTGTTCTGATTCAGACATCTAAAGCCCCGTTTAATTGTTTTAAAAATAAAAAAAATAATATTTAGATTAGATATCTAAATATTTTCTCTGTTCGTATCCGAATACCTGAACACGGTATTCGTCCCATTCTTCATATTTGAGTTCCAGGAATTTTTCACTTACGTGAGGACCTAAAGCATTAAGGATTAATGGATCTTCTTCAAGTGCGTGGTAAGCTTCCCATAAACTTGTTGGGAGCAGTTTAATTCCTTTTGCTTCTCTTTCTTCTTCGGTCATAACATAAATGTTTTCTTCAACAGGGTCTCCAGGATCGATTTTGTTTACGATTCCGTCAATTCCTGCTTCAAGCATTACTGTAAATGCGAGATATGGGTTACATGCAGGGTCAGGTGACCTGTATTCGATACGTGTAGCTTTTCCACGTGCTGCAGGTACTCTGATTAATGCTGATCTGTTTTTAAGACCGTATGCTCTGTATACTGGAGCTTCAAAACCAGGCACTAAACGTTTGTATGAGTTTACAATAGGGTTTGTGATTGCTGTAATTGCCGGAGCGTGCTTGAGTAATCCTCCCATGAAGTGAAGTGCGTCTTTGGAAAGTCCGGTTTCTGAGTCAGGATCGGAGAACAGGTTTTTGTCTCCTTTGAATACTGACTGGTGGCAGTGCATTCCACTACCGCTAACTCCGAAGAACGGTTTTGGCATAAATGTTACTCTGTAATCCATTTGGTCAAAAGTAGCCATGTTGTCTACGATAGCTTTAATAGCTTGTTTAAATGTGATTACTGCGTCTGCAGTTTTTAGAGCATCTTTAAATTTGAATGCGATTTCGTTTTGACCAGGTGCAACTTCGTGGTGGGATGCTTCAACTTCAAAGTCCAAATCTTCCAGGTTCAATGTCAGTTCTCTTCTGAAATCAGGTCCTTTGTCCAGCGGTTCAACGTCAAAATATCCGGCATTATCATAAGGCATAGGGTATCCGTTTTCATCAATGTCTACAATAAAGAATTCAGGTTCAGGACCGATATTGTATTGCAAGCCCATTTTAGCAATGTGTGCTAATGATTTTTTAAGTACTCCTCTTGGGTCGCCTATAAATGGTTCTTTTTCTGCGGTCCAGACGTCACAGATGAATCTGCAGGTTGCGGACTCTTCAGGTCTCCATGAAAGTCTGGAATAAGTATCAATATCAGGTTTTAATACTAAATCACTGTCATTTACTCCAACAAATCCTGCAATGGATGATCCGTCAAACAGCATTCCTTCATTGAATAGTTCGGCCATGTCTTCGCCGTTGAATGGAATAACGATATTTTTCACAGTACCGTTGATATCTACAAATTGTAAACGGATAAACTTGATGTTATCCTCTTTCATTTTTTCTTTAATAAGTTGTATTTTTTCTTCTGGAATGTCACTCATCTAAATCAAGCTCCAAAATATTATGGATTGAGTATAAATAGTCGGAAATATGTTTCCTATTAAGTTAATATCTAATTTTATTACTATATAAAGATTTTGAAAAAAAATAAGGATAGATTAATATTCTATATTTTTTAATATTTTTAATTTTTAATTTATAAAAAATGAATATTAATTTTTTAATTTTATTATAAATTGTTCAATTTAATATAAATAAGAGTTATAAATTTGACTTATTTTCACAGCTGTTCAATGTGAAATGAAGTCAAATCCAACAAGTCAAATGTCAGTATTTTCGGCGCCACAATGACCTTTCCGATGCCTGTTATGATTTTATAAGCCTCCATAGCTTCAAGACAACCTATCAGATTCGGTGTAGGTCCGATTGCAGGGGGTGTTCCTGAAGTCACGTTTTTCAATTCTTCGATAACGTCTTTGTCAAGCTCTTTTCCTAAAGACGGCAGGCTGAACATTTCTTCATAACTTTTGGTATTTGATAAAAATACTGTAATTTGGCCCAGTGTTCCGTGAATTGCACCGTGAATGAACGGAATTCTGTACTGTGATGATTTTCTTGAAAGGATAACTCTTGTTAGAACATTATCCAGTGCATCAATAACAATATCTGCATCTTTAATGATTTCATCAACGTTGGAGATGTCCAAACGGGTTTTGAAGCTTTTTACTTTAACGTAGGGGTTGATTTTTTCAACTTTCTTTTTTGCAGTTTCACTTTTGGACACTCCGATATTGTCTGTCTGTGACAGGATCTGTCTGTTCAGGTTTGTCCAGTCAAATGAATCCTCATCCACCAAAACAAGTTCGCCGACACCCATCCTTGCAAGCATTTCAATGGTCTGGCCTCCGATTCCTCCGCAGCCTATAACTGCAATTCTTGCATTTTTAAACTTTTCCTGGTCTTTTTTATCTACAATGGGCATCTGGCGGGTCATAATCTGCCAGTATCTGCTGTCATCTTCCATTTTTTCACCTAAAAGTGATCAAATTCACTTCCGAAGTATTCATATACTTTCTGGAGTTCTTCTGGAATGTTGAGCATTTGTGTACAGAAAGGTATGCATTCCATACATTGAACGCAGCTGTCAGCTCTTGAATCATCATCAATCAGTGTGAAATACTGCATTGCGCTGGCTTTAGGGTCGCCTAACATGTGTGCGATATTGTATTCTGTAAGACAGTTAATGATGTCTACTCCCTGCGGGCAAGGCATGCAGTAGCCGCATCTTGTACATCTGTTTCCTATAAATCCTCTGTATGTCCTTGCAACTTCTCTTATCAGTTCCCGGTCATATTCACTGATTTTGTCAATGGTTGAAGCTATTTCAATATTCTGCTTTACCTGTTCTAAACTGGTCATTCCGCTTAAAACACAGTCCACATCATCCCTGTTCCATAAGTACTGAAGAGCCCATTCGACAGGTGTCCTTTTAACTTCCGCCATATTCCATAAATCGTTGATTTCTCCTGGAATATTTTGAACAAGCCTTCCTCCTCTTAAAGGCTCCATAATCATGCTTCCGATGTTCATCTCTTTTAGATACTCAAGACCCATTATTCCGGACTGGTAATACTCGTCGAGATAATTCATCTGGGTTAGGACAACTTCCCATTTCGGATATTCGTCAATTATTTCAATAAGATAATCGACTTCAATATGTGATGAAAATCCGACATGTTTCACTTTTCCGGATGAAAGGCAGTCATCCAGAAAGTCCAGAACGTTTAAATCCTTGACTTTGTACCAGTCAGGAACTGTTAGTGAATGCAGAAGATAAATGTCAATGTAGTCGGTTTGAAGCTTTTCAAGCTGTTCGTCAAGATACATTTCAAAATCATCTTCGCTTTCAATTGCCCATGAAGGGGATTTGGTTGAAATGTAAACTTCGTCTCTCAAGTTGTTTTCAGCTAAAAATTCACCAACAAAGCTTTCACTGTTTCCGCTGCCTTCTAAAGTTTTGCTGTGATATGGATAAGCAGTATCTATAAGATTTATTCCCTTTTCAATTCCGTATTCAAGCATCTTTGATGCTTCTTCGGTGTTGATTTCGTCGTTGGAATTGAATGTTGGAAGTCTCATTGTTCCAAAACCTAGTCTTGAAACTTCTAGGCCGGTTTTTCCAAGTTTATTATATATCATTTTCAAATCCTCATATGTTAATTTAGATAAAAAACTATAAAATTGTTATGATTTGAAAAAAATTCTTTAAAAATAGTGTTAAGATGGGAATTCCTGGGATTTAGGATGCCGGGGGCGGGATTCGAACCCGCGATCTCACGGTATCCCAGGAATATGGTTGAGCACGCTATATTACCCTATGAGCCGTGCGCTCTAACCAGCTGAGCCACCCCGGCATCTAACAAATATATGTATTTTTATCATTACATTTAAAGTTTTTGTTTTTCAGGGGATTTTTTTGCTTTTTTTATTTTTTTTAAATTAATTTACAATACCAAAAATTAAATATAACATCATAAAATAATTAAAATTGCTATTAATTTTGAAAGTTCGTGATTACATGGCAACATTTTGTAAAAACTGCGGGGCATATGTTGATGAAACAATGCAATTCTGTCCTGACTGTGGAAAGCAGATTGATCAGGCTGTTATCAGATACTGTCCCAATTGCGGTGAAAAGTTAACTTTAAATGAATATTTCTGCAGAAACTGCGGTTTGAAACTAAAAGAACCTAAAAAAGAAAGTTTTCTGGAAAAAAATAAGAATCTCATTATAGTTCTTGCAGTCATTGCGGTTATAGCTGTTATTGCAGTTGGAGCAATGTTCATGATAAGTCCGGTTGAAAATCAGGAAGTTAAGGTTGATACGATTTCATTTAACATTCCTGGAGACTATCAAATCAATGAAGATTTAACATCCAGCGAAAATCTCGATGGTGTTCGCCATATTTCCAAATACTGGGAAAAATTCGATGACTATATCCGGATTGATGTAATAGATCCTAACAGTCATTCTGTTGATGCAAATGACCTTTTAAATGAAATTGATGGTCACAGGGAGAATATGATGGGATATACCGGTTATTATGAAGAAACCTCTGATGTTTATGCTTTTACTTTCGTAAAAGATAACAAAGTGGTGTCAGTATCTTCTTCCAGACCGGATGTATTTGATGATATTAAAGTTGTCGAAAACTTAAATTAATGGTAATTTTTAAAACTTATAAACAATATATTATTAATAGTTATTTTTATAGGAGATAATTAAATGAGTAAAGTTAAAGATATGGCACTGGCACCTGAAGGTGTCCGTAAGATTGAATGGGTTCAAAAACACATGCCTGTTTTGGAATCCATTAAACAGGAATATTTGGAAACTCAACCTTTCAAAGGAATCACTATCGGTTCATGTTTGCACTTGGAACCTAAAACAATCAATTTAGGTTTAACATTAATGGCTGGTGGAGCAGAAGTCGCTATGACCGGATGTAATCCTTTATCCACTCATGACGATGCAGTTGCAGGAGCAGCTGACTTAGGCCTTAACGTTTACGGCTGGAGAGAACAGGACGATGAAGAATACTACCAGACAATCAACATGGTACTTGACCACAAACCGGATATCATCATCGATGACGGTGCAGATATGATTATGGTTCTTCACAATGAAAGGACTGAACTTTTAAGCCACATCAAAGGTGCATGTGAAGAAACCACAACCGGTGTTCACAGGCTTCAGGCAATGCACGCAGACGGCGCATTAAAATTCCCTGTAATCGCTGTTAACGACGCATACACCAAATACTTATTCGACAACAGATACGGTACCGGACAATCCAGTTTCGATGCAATCATGGGAACAACCAATATGGTTATTGCAGGAAAAACCGTTGTTGTATGCGGATACGGCTGGTGTGGAAGAGGACTTGCTCTTAGAGCAGCAGGTCTCGGAGCAGATGTTATTGTAACTGAAGTTGACCCAATTCGTGCTTTAGAAGCAAGAATGGATGGATACAGAGTAATGACCATCAGAGAAGCTGTAAAACAGGCTGACTTAATCATTACCGTAACCGGTAACGCTGACATTATCTGCGGTGACGACTTCAAATACATGAAAGACGGATGTATGCTTGCAAACTCAGGACACTTCAACGTAGAAATCAACAGGCCTGACCTTGAAGCAATCTCAACTGAAGTAAAAGAAGTACGTGAAAGTATTGAAGAGTTCACTACCAAAGACGGACGTAAAATCTACCTTTTAGCTGATGGCCGTTTAGTCAACTTATCTGCTGCAAGAGGTCAGGGACACCCTGCAGAAATTATGGACATGAGTTTTGCTGTACAGGCTTTGTCTGCTAAACACATCCTTGAAAACGATTTACCTGTTGGTGTTACAAAAGCACCTGATGAAATCGACTACACCGTAGCAGGCATGAAACTTGATGCTATGGGTATTGAAATTGACTCTTTAACAGACAAACAAAAAGCTTACATGGCTAACTGGCAGGAAGGAACTTAATTCCTTCACTTTTTTTTATTTTTATGTCTTATTTCAGATACCTTGACAATGGTGAAGGCCCCACAAAACTATTTATAGGTGGCGTTCACGGTAATGAAGGTTCAACTTCTTTAAAATTTCTCAAACGGATTAAAGAAGAGGATTTGTCCTCAGGACAGTTCTATTTTTATAATTTTGACAGGACTCCATATATTTCCACTATTAAAAAGGAATATTATGACTCCGAAATAGGTCAGAAAATTTTAAACCTGATTGAATATTTTGAACCGGACTTTTACACTGAACTTCACTGCTACAATCTTAAAAACTATGAAAAATTAACTTCTATGGAGCGATATGTCCAGACCGGTGTTCCTCCACTGATTAAATTGGGAAATCATGTTCTTGTTTCATCAGTTTCGCCGCTGATTCGTATGACTTATTTTTCAACTGAAACTGTATGTAAAACACTGGAATTTCCATGTCTTGAAAAACTGACTCCCGAAATTGTTGATGAGTATAATTTTGATAAGAAACTGGCGTGCCAGACTTATGAAAAACTCTTAAAGTTAATTTTAAAAGCTCCTTCAAGGCAGTATTTTGAAAAACAGATGCTTAAAGATTATTCTTCTCAGGTTGATTTGGCAGTTCAATATGCAAAAAAAGTATTTGGGGAAGATTTTCCGCCTTATTAATTAAAACCAGGCGTCAAGACTTCCTTGTGATGAATTTAAATTTTTAAGTTTATCAGCAGCTTTTGAAACTCTTTCCTGTGAAAATCCATGTTCAAAGCATAAAAATTCTATTAATTCATCCTGTTTAGGTTTTTCCCATTTTATCTTGTAATCGGTGTTGACGTTATGATTTAAAAAGAGCTGCCTTACTTCGTCAAGATCATGTGTGGACTGCTTTTGAAGTTCTGCTATTTTTTCTTCAAGCTGTCCTTTGTGGGCCAGTTTCAGTGCTGTTTTTGCACCTACTCCTTTTAATCCTTCTGAAAAATCTGTTCCGATTAGGATTCCCATATCAATCAGCTGTTGGCGGGAAATCTTAAGTTCCTTTAATACACGGTTCAGCTCATAGTATTCAAGATTTCCTAAATTGGAGTTGACTGCAAGGTTTCTTACAACCCTTTTTGCTCCAAACAAGAGACAGTCGTAATCCTGTGAAGCAACCGCATATGCGTCTCCGTTTGCTACCAGATATGCTGCCTGAGCTTCTCCCTCTCCTTTCGCTTCAACATAAGGTATTCCCATTAATGTCAAGAGTTTTTTTGATGATTCAATAATTTCCGGAGATAGTTTGGATGATCTCATTGCAAATTTACGGGCTTTTTCGGTATCTCCTTCAGCCAGCGCCTCTTTGTAAATCTGTTCAGCTTCCTCTCGGACTTCTCTTCTTTTTTGTTGGGTGTCGCTTTTAAGTTCTGAAGACTTTCCATCGAAAACGTAAATTGGCTTGATGTCTTTTTCAATCATGGAAGAGTTTCTGTACAATATTCCGCTTAAATGTGAGGTAACGTTACCGTTTTCATCAGTCAAAGGCCTTCCGTCCCTTTGTCTTATTGTTGATAAGAACTGGTAAAGCGTATTGAATGCATCAATGGAAACGGCTCTTCCTTCAAGGTCTTTAAAGCCGATTTTTTCAGGTTCGATTATGTCTTTTAGTTTTACACCCATTCTAACACCTAATTTTTATTGAAATAACTTAACGGGTATGCTTCTCTTGTCCAAAGCCTTATAGTTCCATGCTGGCTTATGGTATGGTCTCTTACAAGCATTTTTTCATCAGTTTTAAATAAATCCCTAATTATAGGTGTAGGGTCTTCAACTGAAAGTTTTTTAATATCCCTTAGGGTTTCAATGTTGTTTTCTGCTATGATGTTATTTATTGTAATTTTTTCATCCATCAGGGATGCTAGAACTTTATCGTTGATTCTGGATTTTGAAATGTATGAAAGTGCATAAAATAAAGGACGTCCTTTTTTAAAGACGATTACTTCTCTGTATACGATTTCGTCTCCTTCATCAATCTCTAGAAGTTCCGCTTCATTTTCATCCGCATTTTTAATGTGCTGGTTAAGTACAAATAGCTGCAGTGTTCCGAAAAGTGCACTTAATGGCTCTCCTATTGGCCCTAATGATGTTAATATTTTTTGTATTGGTGATAATTCAATTCCATTTTCTTTTTCTACTTGTTTTATTAGTTCATATGCGTCATTTTTAATTTTTTTTCCTTCAGAATACATTTAATCCCTCGATTATATTTCTGTAAAATAGGTAATAGGAAATACTTCTTTAATCCACATCAATACCTGATTATTATTAATTATTACGTATTCACGTGCCAGCATTTCACAGTCTTCCTGAAATAGTTCTTTTAATTTTTCGTTAGGTTTTTCAAGATAGATTTCTCTTATTTCTCTTCTTGATTCAATGTTGTAATTTTTCAATATTCTTCCAATCGGTATGTCTGCTCTAACCAGGTCTGCACAGACATCCTTGCTGCATCTGGATAAAGGGATATGTGATATTGCATATATCAGAGGCTTTGAACCCTTATGCATTATAACTTCACGGAAATTGATTTCTGTATCCACTTCGACATCAACTAGTCCTGCATGATATTCATCTGCATTTTCAAAGTGCTGGTCGAGGGTATCAAGATCAATTTTTCCGTATAAAACGTCCAGAATTGCAGTTATTGAACCGTCTGTAGTTAACAGTATTTTTTGTGTGTTTGAGAATTGCTTGTTGTTTTCTTTTTCGAGGTCATTGATTCTTTCGATTAGTCGTTTGTTTGCTTCGTTTTTAGACATAGTCATTTAAATCACTATAAATCTTTTGGATTTGTAATTACTCCAGTGATTGCTGAAGCAGCTACTACTTTGGAATTTGATAAGTATACTGAGGATTTAGGATCTCCCATTCTTCCTTTGAAGTTTCTGTTTGTAGTTGAAATGCAGCTTTCTCCTTCACTCAGCACTCCCATGTGGCCTCCAAGACAAGGTCCGCAGCCGGGATTGCAGATAATTGCGCCGGCATCGATGAATGTGTCGATATATCCTAAATGCATTGCTTTTTTGTAAATCTCTTTTGATGCAGGAAGTATCAAAAGCCTGATGTCGTCACAGATTTTCTGGTTTTCCAGAATGTCGCATGCATCCTTTAAATCGGAAAGTCTTCCGTTTGTACATGATCCGATTAAACATTGGTCAATTGCTGTTCCTTCAACTTTTGAGATGCCTTTAACGTTGTCAACGTCATTCGGACATGCAATTTGAGGTTCCATTCCGTCAATGTTAAAGTGCATTTCTTTTGAATAAACTGCATCTGAGTCTGATTTTACAATATTTAATTCTGACTCTTTTTTATTGGTTTTTTTGCAAATATAATTGATTATATCACGGTTAGGTTCCATAATTCCGTTTTTTGCACCCATTTCAATTGCCATATTGCACATGGTAGCTCTTCCTTCAACCCCCATGTTTTCAATTGTAGATCCGCAGAATTCTGCGGTCTTGTATGTTGCACCGGCAATTCCAATTTCACCTATAATGTTTAGGATAATGTCTTTAGGAGCAATATATGGATTGAGTTCTCCTTCAACTTCCATTTTAATCGCTTCAGGTACCATGAACCATGTTTTTCCGGTTGCCCAAACCATTGCAAGGTCTGTTGCACCCATACCAGTTGAAAATGCTCCGAAAGCACCGTAGGTACATGTATGTGAATCTGCACCGACAACAACCATTCCGGGTTCAACCAGTCCTTTTTCCGGAACTACCTGGTGACAGATTCCTTCGCCGTGAATAAAGTTTTTGGTAATGTTTTGAGTTTTAATGAAGTTTCTGCAGACTTTCTGAAATTCGGCAGAACCGATTGTATTTGCAGGAACGTTGTGGTCAAAAATGATTGCAATCTTTTCAGGGTCCCATACCTTGTCCGCCACTTTCTCAAAAGTCTTTATGGCAGGAGGGCTTGTTCCGTCATGGGACATTGCAAGGTCTACCGGAATTTCGATTATCTCTCTGGGGGTGACTTCATGCCCTGCTTTTTTGGATAATATTTTTTCAGTAATGTTCATAAGCATGACCTATTTTTTTGTATTCTTAACGATTTCTTTAAATACCTGGTCGTTAATGTATTTTCCTTCTTCTCTTTGTTTTTTAACCTGTCTTACGATTTCAATAAGTTCATCGTCACTTACGTCAAGCTCACATTCATTTAATTTTGCTCTAACGGCCCTGCATCCTGAATGTTTACCTAATACCAGCTGACGTTTTTGTCCGACAAGTTCTGGAACGTAAGGTTCATAACATAAAGGCTCTTCAATTACAGCGTCAACGTGGATTCCGGATTCGTGTCTGAATACGTTGTTTCCGACAACAGGTTTGTTGTATGGAATTGGAAGACCGCTTGCCTGGGATACGATATTTGACAGTTCTGTAATGTATTTGGTTTTAAATCCTAAGTCTTTACCGTATAATATTTTCAATGCCATGATAAGCTCTTCTAAGGATGCGTTACCTGCCCTTTCACCAATACCGTTTACTGTTGTTGAAATACCTTTTGCACCTGCAAGAACTCCTGTAATTGAGTTGATGACAGCAAGACCGAAGTCATTGTGACAGTGAAGTGCAATATTGATATCCAGATCTTTAACGAGTTCTCTTACTAAATAGTCAATACCCTGCGGGGTGATTGCTCCTGTGGTATCGGCAATGTGGACTCTGTCAGCACCGCATTCCTGAGCTTTTGAATAAATACGTTTTAAAAATTCTATATCTGTTCTTGTAGCATCTTCTGCTGAAAATGCAACATATAATCCATGATCTTTAGCGTAATCTACTGCAGTTTCACACAGGTTGATTGCGTCCTGTCTTGTAATGTGCATCTTGTGGTCCAGGTGAATGTCTGATGTTCCCACAAATGTGATTATACCGTCCACATCACAGTCAAGAGCAGCGTCGATGTCTTCAGGTTTTGTTCTGGTCAATGCTAAAATATCTGCATTTAAACCTTCGTTAGCAATTGTTTTTACGGATTCTCTTTCTCTTTGTGAAACAATTGGGAAACCAGCTTCTATCTGATGTATTTTAAACTGGTCTAATTTTCTAGCTATTTCTAATTTGTCGTCGAGGCTGAAACAAACTCCTGGAGTCTGTTCACCGTCTCTTAAAGTTGTATCATAAATTATAAAATCTTCTGGGAAAGCTATTTCGCTTTCTTTGTTATAATGACTTATAAAATATTGCAAAGTATCACTTCTATTCTAAATAAATTTAACATATATAATATATATTTAAGTACTATTTATATTTTCCAAAAGCTCCAGATATGAAGTTCTCTCAAAACCGTCGGTGATGCCTAACTGTTCAAACAAATCAAAAATTCTTTTTTGAGCTTCACTGTAGTCGTTTCCGTCTTCAAGTGATATTTCTATTTCCATATACGGCTCAAGCCCTTCAACATCATCAAGGGATATCTCAAAGTTTTTATAAGAGTAGTACTGGCGGTTTTTCCTCACTGCTCTCACCTCGTTAAAACCGATCTCCTTAAAGATTTCCCCGCATTTTACTGCATCTTCAATTCCCATTTCGATTTCCTTTCTGGTTTTGGATGCCTTGTCAATTTTCGGACCCTTATATGTGATGAATATGTGTTCGACTTCATCCTCTTTTGTTGTCCTTATTCTTAGGGCTTCATCTGTTTGTGCAAAGTCCACAACAGGACTGTTAAAGTATATGTCTTGTTGAAACTCTTTTTTGGTTTTCACAGCACCGATTTTTGATAATTTTTCTTCCATTTCTTCAAAACTGTCAATTTTGGCTTTTACTTCAACTTCTATCATATTATCATGCTTTTTTTAATGGATTGATTATTATATTAGGCATCTGTTTATTTAAAATTTTTTTAATTTCCGGGTAAATGTAGGAAAATTGTCAATAGTATTTATAAAGTATAGTGCATTGGTGTATTATCCATTTATAAAGGAGTTACTGAAATCTATTGATTTCATCTTTATTTTTTAAGTGATTTGACTATTTAAAGAAATTTAAATTAAAAACTTTTTTTTAAAATTAATCTGCTCGGTTATTTTTCACAAAAAAATACTAAAAATTAGTAACATTTATTAATTAGTAGTGTTAATATTGAAATCCAAATTTCTTATAAATATTTAAGGTTATTTCGAAATTTTAAAATTATAATTTTTTTTTAAAATTTTCTTAAATATTTTAAATAAACATACCTTTATATACTATTTAAATTAAATATTTTATTAGTAAAAATTTAATGCATATTTTTGTTTTCTTAAATTTTACTCACTACTTTTAAAAATGAATTGGAGGTTTTAAGTTGACCGATGTTGAAATTAAAATTGAAAACATTGTTGCTTCTGCAAGCATTGGCAAAGACATCGATTTAAAAGAAATTGAAAGCTCTAATGCGTTAGAGGGCGTTTCTTATAATCGTGAACAATTTCCAGGTCTAGTTTTCAAACTTCCAGAACCAAAAACTGCAGCTTTAATTTTTGGATCTGGTAAACTTGTTTGTACTGGAGCAAAATCTATAGATGATTCTAAAATAGCAATCAAGAAAACTGTAGATTTAATGAGGACTGTCGACACTGACATTCCCGAAGAATTTGAAATTAAAATTCAAAACATTGTGGCTTCTGCTAACTTAGAATCCACATTAAACTTAGAGGCTGTTGCTTTGGAACTTGAAGATACTGAATATGAACCAGAACAATTCCCTGGTTTAGTATACAGATTATCTGATCCTAAAGTGGTCTTATTATTGTTTGGTTCCGGTAAAGTAGTATGTACTGGTGCTAAAACAAAAAGCGATGCTAAATTAGGCGTCGAAAGAGCTTACGATAGATTAAGTGAGCTAGATTTAATATAATTTGGTGGTATTATTGATTAAACTTGTAGTATTTGACTTAGATAACGTTATTATTGATGGTGAAGCGATAGATGAGATAGGGAAATTAGCAAATGTTGAAGAGGACATAGCTGCAATAACTGAAAAAGCTATGCAAGGTGAAATAGACTTTGAAACTTCTATTAAAGACAGAGTTCAACTTCTTGAAGGAACTTCCATTGAAGAAATCGAGAAAGTTGCTGATGATCTCCCATTAATGGCTGGCGCTGAAAAAACCATCGAATGTCTAAAAGAAAAAGATGTTGATGTAGCTATCATTAGTGGTAGTTTTGATGTAGTAGCTGAAAAAATTAAAGATAAACTCGGTGTTGACGCAGTTTATACTAATAGTTTCACAGTCGAAGATGGTAAATTAACTGGTGAAGTGACTGGTCCTTTAGTATCTGGTTCCAAATTAGATGTCTTAAAAGACCACGTCGAAGAAGCAGGAATTACTTTAGATGAAGTAGTTGCTGTTGGAGATGGCGCAAACGACATTTCCATGATTGAATCAGCAGGTTGCGGAATTGCATTCAATGCAAAAGATTCTGTAAAAGAAATTGCTGATGTAGTAGTAGATGAAAAAGACTTAAGTAAAGTCTTAGATGAAATCCTTAATCAATTAACCACTGAAGAAGAAACTGAAGCTGTTGACGACGAAGAAGCTAGTGAAGAAGTAGAAGAAACTGAAGCTGCTGAAGAAGCTACTGAAGAAGTTGCTGAAGAAACAGAAGAAGCTGCTGAAGAAGAAGCTACTGAAGCTGAAGCTGAAGATAAAGATGAGAAAAAAGATAAAAAAGCTCTCCCTAAATCTGATTTTGTTCTTGCAGACACCATGGAAGGTGTAAGAAAACAAAAAGACGAAAAAGAAGCTGAAATCTCCAAAGTTGCTGATGAAAGGGAAGAATTCAACAAAATAGCTAAAGAACAACGTAAAATACGTGATGAATTAAACGCATCATTAAAAGAAAACTTAAATAAAGCTATTGAATTCAGAAACGAGCGTAATGAAATCAACAAAGAAGTTGAAGCTGCTAAAAAGGCTCGTAACGAAGCTAATAACAAAATCAAAAGTCTCGAATGGTCTTCAGGTAAACGCGATAAAATCAAAATAGAAAATGAAATCAAAAAGATTGATAAAATTATTGAAACTCGCGTTTTAGACATCAAAAAAGAAAATCAACTTGTTAAAAATGCAAATGATTTAAGAAAACAGTTAATGGAAATTCACGAAGATGAATCCGTTAAAACTGAAGCTCAAGAACTTAAAAAAGTTTCTGAAGAAAAACATCAAAAAGTTATTGAACTTTCCGAAAAAGCTCAAGAAGCTCACGAAGAAATGCTCACCTACTTCAGAAAAACTGATGACATCAGAACTGCAGCTGACGAAGCTCACAAAAAATTCATTGAAGCACGTAAAAACGCTTCCGCTAAACATGAAGAATTTAAAGCTATCTTAAGCGACATCCATGTTATCAACAAAAAATTAGGTTCCAACAAACCTAAGAAAAGAAGAAGCGATAACAAAGGCGGTTCTGGAGCTAACAAAAACCGTGAAGAAAAAGAAAGAGCTGAAGAAATCTTTGCTAAATTTAAACAAGGTGGAAAAGTTTCCACAGAAGAGATCTTACTCTTGCAAAAATATAATATAGGTTAAGCAATTAACCTCTATTTTTTTATTTTTTTAAGGGTTATACTATGGCAGAAGAGAAAATCGAAACCTGTTTTTTATGCGGCCAGAAATTTGACATGAATGATTCTGAACTGGCTTATTACCGTAACGGCAAATTTCCAATTTGTGATTATTGTGCCGAATTTTACAGTTTCTACAGGGAAGAAAAAGTGGCCCCTAAAGATGAATAATTCTTTTTTTTAAATTTTATTAAACATTCCTTTGTGTTTTAAACAACTTTTAATTAATCTCTATTTTTTGTATACAATAACTTCATAGATTTATAATTTGATACATTTCGGTACATTTTTTAAAATCAATGTTTAAATCGTAATATTTTTATATAATAAATTTTATTAAAGTAATTTATAAAAAAATTGGGATAGGTAAGAGTATAATGCATGAAGTAATAATTTGCGAAAAACCGAGTTCTGCTGAAAAAATAGCCAAAGCACTTTCATCAGGTGCTAAAAAGAAAGTATACAATAAGAAAGTTAAATATTGGGAATTGACACGGGATTCAAAGGATATTACTGTTGTTTCCGGTGTTGGTCATTTGTATTCTTTAATTCCTAAGGATTCCAAATATAAGGTATCCTTCAATCTCCACTGGGTTCCGTCCTATGAAGCAAGTAAAAGCAGTTCTTTTACTAAAAATTATCTCAATGCTATTAAAAAAGTTGCAAAAGGTGCTGATTCTTATATTCATGCTTGCGATTACGATGTGGAAGGAACTTTGATTGGTTATAATGCCTTAAGGTTTGCATGCGGTGAAGAATCTCTCAACAAATCATCAAGGATGAAATTCTCCACTTTAACCAAAAAGGACATCATTGATGCTTATGAAAACAGAATCGACATTGACATGCACCAGGTGGACAACGGTATTGCAAGACACATCTTGGATTACTATTTCGGAATGAATATCTCAATTGCCCTTTCAGATACTGTCAAAAAGACCAAGCACAGATTTTTAAAACTCTCTGTGGGCAGAGTCCAGACTCCTACACTGTCCATTCTGGTAAACCGTGAAAAAGAAATCAGAGACTTTGTTCCTGAACCTTACTGGAATTTAAGAGCTATTCTTGACTTTGAAGACATTGAAATCAAGCATGTTGACGGAAATATCTTTGATAAGCAGCGTGCTGAGGACATCTTCAACAAATGCAGTGGAAAGGATGCGACAGTTGATGAAATTACCATCTCAAATTCCAGAACCAAACCTCCTGTACCGTTCAACTTAAGCGGCCTTCAGGCTGAAGCTTATAATGTATTCGGATTTTCACCAAAAAGAACTCAGGTAGCAGCTCAAAATCTATACAGTGCGGGTTATACATCATATCCTCGTACTTCATCCCAGAAACTGCCTGAAAGTCTTGGTTTTGCAAATATATTCAAGCAGTTATCTGCCAATCCTGAATTCAAACAGCACATCGATCAGCTGCCTTCAAAACTAAAACCTAACAACGGTAAAAAAGAGGATGCTGCTCACCCTCCGATTCACCCGACAGGAATTCTTCCGACATCCAAATTAAGCAATGACGAACAGAAAATATATAATCTGATTGTCTACAGATTCATTGCAGTATTTTTCGATGCCGCAAAATTCGAAACCATGAAGACTATCCTGGACATTGAAGGTGAAAAGTTCAAATTCTCAAGAAGAAGGGTAACATACAAAGGATGGATGGAACACTATCCTTTCAGAAAAATAGACAATGAACCTTTCCCTGAAGTTGACGAAGGAGATTTGATGAGTGTCAAGGAGCTTATTAAGGATGAAAAGGAAACCACGCCTCCTGCACGTTATAACCAGGCATCTCTTATTAAGGAGCTTGAAAAGAAAAACCTCGGAACCAAGGCAACCCGTGCTGATATTGTCGATAAGCTCTATGACAGAAAATACATCGAAGGAACCAAAATTGAGGTAAATCCTTTAGGTGAGCATCTTATCGACACATTAAATACTTACTGTAATGATTTGACAAGTGAAGAACTTACAAGAGATCTTGAAGTTAAACTTGAAGATATCAATCAGGATAAGGCTACCAAGGAAAGCGTTGTAGGCGAAGGTGAAAAGGACGTAAAAGAGATTCTGGTAGATATTGACAAGAATATTGAAGGTATAGGTTCCAAACTCTATGAAGCTTACCAGCTAAGCAATATCATCGGCGAGTGCAGCTGCGGCGGAAAGCTTGTTAAAAGGTCAGGCCGTTACGGCAAGTTTGTAGGATGTACCAATTATCCTGACTGTAACGTTACATATTCTCTTCCGAGAAACGCTTATGTCATCAAAAAGACCTGTGAAAAATGCGGTCTTCCAATGATTGCTGCTGGAAAAGGCAAAAACAGACGTGAAATGTGTCTTGACCCTAACTGCGGAAAGGATGCCACTCAGACTAAAGTTCATGACCCTCAGGAAGTTGGGGAATGTCCTAAATGTGGAAAAACACTTCTTAAACGTTCCGGAAGGTTTGGTGAATTTGTCGGATGCAGCGGTTTTCCAAAGTGCAACTTCACATGTTCTTTAGATGAACTTGAAAGCAAAGTTAAAAAATCTGAATAATTTCGGATTATAAACTGTATTTGATTATTTGTTAATTTGACATTCAAAAACGGATATTTTTATCTATTGTTTATGAATGGTTATCAAATATTACTTTTTTTTATTTATTTTCTTTTTCTTTAAAATATTGTTTAAGCAACGATATTCACAATACTTAATAATGTTAAAAAATATAAATATATCTTAATAAAAATATTATCTGAAATTTTAATATTTTTATTTAATATCGATATTAAATTAAAGTTAAATATAATTATTTAAGGATTGTTAACACAATCAATTTACTAAAGAATTTAAATGAGGATTTTTGATGAATAGAGAAACTACAATGACAATTGTTAAATCAGTGCTTATTATAGCAATTCTTTTAGCTTTTGTCTTCGCATTAAAAATGCCTGCAGCCGATTTACCTGGAATCTCCGATGAATTAAAAGGAGATTACATAGATTCTTCAGGTCTTCCTTATTTCAGTGAAATGGATTCATATTATAACTACAGGTTGACCAATGACTATGTCGAACACGGTTATGTAGGTGATCAAATAATAAATGGTAGTGAGTGGGATATGCATAGGTACGCTCCTACGGGTAATCAGATTAATTACGAACTGGGTATTGTATATGTTACTTCGTTTTTCCATGACATGTTCTCAGATCATTCTGTAAAAGAAGTGGCATTCTGGACTGGAGCAGTTATTTCAACATTTGCGGTTATTCCTGCATTCATATTTGCAAGAAGGCTGACAAATGATTACGGTGCAATCGCAGCAACTCTTATTATTGTTCTTGCTCCGAACTACTTCTCTCACACATATCCAGGATTTTTCGATACAGATATGTTCTATT
The DNA here is from genome assembly GCF_900314615.1 of uncultured Methanobrevibacter sp. Classification (NCBI taxonomy): domain Archaea; kingdom Methanobacteriati; phylum Methanobacteriota; class Methanobacteria; order Methanobacteriales; family Methanobacteriaceae; genus Methanobrevibacter; species uncultured Methanobrevibacter sp. The sequence continues at coordinate 58,730 of NZ_OMWA01000030.1, forward strand.
ACATATTTTCACTGTTCTTTATATTCTTCTTTATAGAGAGTATAAGGGCGAAAAATATTATATGGAAAGTTTTATTCGCTATATTTTCAATTATATCAATTGGACTGTTCTCACAATCATGGACTGGTTATATCTTTTACATAGGTCTTATGGGAATATTCTCAGTTGTTTACCTGATAGCATGTTACATATTCAATGTCGGGGACGACAGTCCTAACGAGTATTCAAGCAAGATTCAATGGTTCATACACCAGAGGGATTTGCTGTCAATTGTGATTATAGGGGTCATCGGATTTGTCGGTCTTGCTGTTTTCCAAGGAATTGAAGGTGTAACCGGAATATTCGGAAGTTTAACAGGATTACTTTCCCTGCAATCCGCTTCAAGGGTTGTTGGAGGATTCCCTAACGTACTTGTTTCCGTTGCAGAGATGCAGCTTCCAAGTTTACTTGGTGCAGGAATGCCTTCCGCATTTTTAGCAAATACCAATGGGGTAATCAACGGTATTGGTGGTATATCAATATTATTCGCAGGTCTGACAGTATTATATGTTCTTGTTAGAAGAGCTCTCAAATTCAGAACTCTTAAAGTTAAAAACGCAGATGCAACTGCCAAAAAACCACCTAAAGGAAAAAGAACATCTTCCGCTAAAAAAATCGATGACGACCGCAAATTCAAATTAAATATTGGTGACTTTAACTTCGGATCTACCGATGAACTTTTAGCATCCAAACGTACAACCATATTATATACAACTTTATTTGTTGTTTGGGTTGTAGTAACTGCACTTGCGGTAAGTAGAGGTTCAAGGTTCATTACCACCATTGTACTGCCATTCGGTCTTATGGCTGGTGTATTCCTCGGATTTGCAGGTGACTACATTAAAAACAAATTAAACAATGACAAGCTGATTGTTGCAGCATTCTTCATTACAGGATTCCTTGCCGCTATACCGTTAGCTCAAATCAACTCTATCTATGGAATATTATTATTCCTGGCTATTGTCATTATTGGTTTACTGACTGTATATGCTGTTAAATCCTCCGCTAGTAAAAAAGTACCACTTAAAAAGTACATACTTGTTGCTGCACTTGTACTTGCACTGATTTCACCGTCAGTCTGCGGTGCTTATCAGACTTCTTACGGTGTAGGTCCTGGTACTTCAGATCCGATGTGGAATGCAATGGAATGGGTAAATCAGAATACTGACAATGATACTGTAATCACATCCTGGTGGGATTACGGGTACCTGTTTGAGGTTGCTGCAGACAGACAAGTAACCTTCGATGGGGGTTCTCAATCCGGTGACCGGGCATTCTGGCTGGGTCAGGCGATGACCACAAGCAATGTTGAACTGTCTGCCGGTATTTTCAGAATGCTTGATACAACAGGTACTTTAGCTCAGACTGAATTGATTAACTACACTGGCGATTCAGGTAAAGCTACCAGCATATTAATTGATATCCTGCCGAAAACAGCAAGCGATGCTCAAAAGGATTTAACAACCAAGTATCATCTGACTGACGAACAGGCAAGAACAGTAGTTAACTACACTCACCCTGCGGACCCACGTCCGGTAATATTTGTAGCATCTTCCGATATGCTTGGAAAAGCAGGTTGGTGGACCTACTTCGGTAACTGGAACTTTACAAACCAGTCATCTGAAAACTACAACTATTACTTCCCAACATCAGGAGGTATTCAAGTCCAGCCTGGTCATACAGAAAAAGTTGAACTGCTCAATGACCAAGGTATGACAATCAATGCTGTAATTACCAGAGGAACAGGTAACAATACTACTTCAGCTTACACTGAAGCTGTTTACACTGAAAACGGTCAACAGATAATGATCAATGACACTCCGTACAATCCGTTAAACATTTCTAAAATCATTGTAATCGAGGACGGTTATGTGATGAAAAACGAATCTATAAGCGGTGTCAAAGATGCCAACTACACATTATATCTCTTGGGTAATGATAATTTCTACACTCCAATGCTTATGAGTAATGAACTGACAAATTCAATGTTTACTCAACTGTATCTCTTAGGTGGAGCTGGCCAGAATGTATTTGAAAATGTTCACATGGAAAACGGTGTAATGCTGTTCAATGTAAACTTTAACAACACTGTTGCCGGTGGAGGCTCAGGCGTTTCCACAAGCAACACTACCGGTAACTCAACCGGTACCTAGATTAGGATTTTCCTAATCTATAAACTTTTTTTTTATTTTTTCAATATTTTTTTTAAAATTCTGCTATTTTTTCAAAGTATTTATATGATATTAACAACATAAATTTAGCTATAATATATACTTTTATTAATGATTATTGTGGCGATTTTATGGGTATAGAAGAGAAAATTAAAGATATTGAAGAGGAAATTCAAAAGACTCCATATAATAAAGCTACTTCACACCATATTGGTAAACTTAAAGCAAAATTATCAAAATTAAAAGAGGAATCATTGCAGCGTAGCAGTGGAGGATCTAAAGGCCAGGGATTTCATGTTAAAAAATCTGGTGACGCTACCGTGGTGCTTGTAGGATTTCCGTCTGTAGGAAAATCAACTCTTTTAAATGAAATTACAAATGCTGAAAGTAAAGTTGGAGCTTATCAATTCACTACTTTAGATATTGTTCCGGGTGTAATGGAACATAAAAACGCTAAAATTCAGGTTTTCGATATTCCGGGAATTATTACAGGAGCAAGCAGCGGTAAAGGTAGAGGTAAAGAGATTTTATCTGTTGCAAGAACTGCAGATTTGATTTTAGTTGTTCTGGATACTTTAAATCCTCAGCACATTAACGTTATTCTTGATGAACTGAGAGCTATTGGAATAAGGCCAAACGAACAGCCGCCGGATGTAACTGTAAAAAGGAAAAAGCTCGGTGGTGTAAAGGTATCATCAACCTGTCCTTTAACTAATCTGGACGAAAAGACAATAAGGTCAATCCTGAATGAGTACGGATATATTAATGCCGACGTTCTTTTCAGGGACGATGTGACAATGGATCAGTTTATTGATGTTCTTGACAGAAATAAATCATACGTTCCGATGCTGGTTCTATTAAATAAGGTGGATCTTGTAGATGATGCATACATTGAAGAGCTTAAAAAATACATTCCGGAATTCATTCCGATTTCCGCTGACAAAAAGACAAATATCGATGAGCTTAAAGATTTAATTTTCGATAATCTTGATTTGGTTAGGGTTTATCTCAAACCGCAGGGAAGAAAAGCGGACATGGAAGATCCGTTGGTTATCAAAAAAGGCTCTACAGTCATTGATGCATGCAGAAAATTGCACAGGGAATTTGTGAAAAACTTCCGTCATGCAAAAATCTGGGGAACCTCAGTTAAATTCCCCGGCCAGAAAGTTGGTCCGGACCATGTTCTGGAAGATGAGGATGTTTTAAGGATTATTCTTAAAAAATAATTCTTTCTTTTTTTGATTTTTATGAGCGAAGCTATTTTTATTACAGGCACTCCGTGTACCGGAAAAACCACAGTCAGTGAATTGTTGTGTGAAAAATTAAACTGCAGACTGATTAAAATTAATGATTTGGCAATTGAAAACGATTTTGTTTTGGGAATCGATGACGAAAAGGGTTACAAGGTCATTGACATTCCTAAACTGAATGAAAAGGTTGCTGAGATAATTGGCGCTAGTGAGGAGCTTCTTATTTTTGAAGGCCATCTTGCACATTTATGCGAAGGCGGCGATAAGGTAATTGTTTTAAGGGTTCGCCCTGAAATTCTGCGCTCAAGACTGGAAGGACGTGATTATTCCGAATCTAAAATCTATGAAAACCTTGAAGCTGAAGCAATGGGAGTATGTACAGCTGAAGCCTATGATATATATGGTGAAAACATCTCAGAGATTGATGTAAGTGATTTAACAGTTGATGAGATTGTTGATGAGCTTTCAGGTGTAATTTCCGGTGAGAAAACTTATCATGTTGGTGAAGTTGACTTCATGGACTGGCTGATTTCATAAGGTATTATTTCACAGCAATTTTACTTAATCACAACAATTTTATTAAATCGCTTCAATTTTTATAAATGACTACAATTTCTTTTATTTTTTTAATTATTGATTTTAAATGGTCTTATATTTAAAATGTGCATCTGTGATTTTTCACACTTTAAAAATATTTAAATATCTTCGAGTTTAATTATAATCTATATGTTCTTAAATTCAAGTGCACATTCTACATTAATTTTTTAAATGATTTCGCTTATATTAGTATCAAGTGAGATTATGGTTGAAATTAATGTAAAAATCGAAGATGAATTAATTGATGATTTGTCTGAGGTTTGTTGGGAAAATAACTTGAATCTGGAAGAACTGGTATTGAATTATATCCAGCAGGGTCTGGATAATTATAAAGGAGTTGGTAGTATGTCATTGATAAGTTTGGATGGGGATGTGATGGAAAAAGTAAATATTGTGGTTAAATTAACGGATCAGACTCCTGAAGAAGTTGTAAATGAAGCTTTGAGAGATCAATTAAGGACAGTTGAAGATATTCCAGATAATGTAGATTATGAAAAAATTTGGAACGCTCTTGACCATGATAAGCCTGAAGGTGATGATATTTTGGATAATCTTGTTCGTCTTGGAGAACAGGGTTTTGATTAGATTCCTTATTTAACACCACTGGGGGATTTAAATGATTTTTTTAGATAGTTCATATATCAAAGGTTTGATGATTAAAAGAGACCATCATAAGGAGTTTTCTAATAATATTAGGCCTTTTTTGAAAAATGAGACTAAAGTTATCAATATCACCGTATTTGTTGAAGTCTTAAATGCTTTAAAAAAGAATAACTTTCAGGGCAGTATAAATGATATAATCAATCAATTGTTCAATCTTGATATTTTTGATTGGTTGAGTGCTGAAGATTATAAATCTGCTGCTGAAAAATTCAGATATTATAATGGAAGTATTAATTTTGCAGATTGCACTATATTGGTTACTATGGAAAAATATGGTATCACAAAAATTGTCACTACTGATTCTGATTTTGAAAAAATCCGTGGGATACATAGGATAAGTGGTTTTTTTTAATCTGGGGGAGTTGGTTGCATGTCTACAATAACAGTTGATGAATCAATAATGGAGAAAATAAACATTAGGTGTAAACAGATAAACTGTTCTCCTGATGAACTGGTTAATGATATTTTATATAATCATTTGAGGCATGTTGAAGAAATTCCTGAGGATATTGATGCTGAAAGAATCTGGAATTTGCTTGAACATGACAAACCTGAAGGCGATGACATTTTAGATAGAATCACGGATATGTTTGATTGAATATAATTTGGATAAAAAGTTATTTGAAGAGTTAAAAAACAAGCTTCTAAACGAATTAAATGTGATGATTTGATTAAAAATATTGAGAAAATGATTAGAAAAAGAAAACTTGGATGATACTATGTTAAATGTAAGTTTAAATGATGATGTAGCTGAAAAGGTTAAAATAATGTCTAAATTAACTGATAGGACTCCTGAAGAAGTTGTTAATGATACTCTTTGGGAAAATCTCAGAAAAATAGAAGATGTTCCTGATGATATTGATTATGAAAAAATTTGGAACATGTTGGAGCATGATAATCCTGAAGGCGATGATATTTTGGATAATCTTGTTCGTCTGGGAGAACAGGGGTTTGATTAGATTTCTTATCAAAAACTTAAAATAAATTAATTGGAATGATTTAATTGAAATATTTCTTCAAATAAGATAACGGGGTTAAAAACATGCAGTCAGTTCAGATACCCGATGAAATAATGGAAAAAATTAATGCTAGGTGCAGGGAACTTAAATGCAGTCCTGAAAAATTGATTCATAGCATTCTTTTTGATTATCTAAAGAAAGTAGAAAGTATTCCAACTACTGTTGACCGTGAAAAAATGATGATGATGCTTGAACATGATAATCCTGCAGGCGATGATATTCTGGATAATCTTGTTCGTCTTGGCCAAGAAGGCTGGGATTAGCACCATGTGATTTTCATGATTTTAGATTTTTTTCAATTTTACTAATTTTTAAAAAATTTTCAAATAATCCATAACCTTTATTAATAGCAATAAACATAATTATTCTTAATATTCATATTAACCTAAGGTTATTCTAACTATGGTTTTTGTTTTAATTTGCGCAAATCATTTTAATTCAATTTTGAATATTATATCCTACATTTTAAAGGAGGATATTTTTGAGTAGAGGAAAACGACCAAAGTGGATGATTGATATAGCGATTGAAAGAATGAACATTCTTTTTGAGCGTGCTGAGATGGAATTCATCACCCATCCTGAAAGGTCTCATCGCTATGTTGAGTTAGCATTGAGATTGTCCACCAAATACAATACCAAAATCCCTGAAAAATGGGCAAGAAGGTATTGCAAGGATTGTAAGAGTTTCCTTTATCCTGGCCATAATTGCACCGTCCGGCTGGTTAACTCAGAAGTTAACATTTTTTGTGGTGAATGTGGTCATGTAATGAAAATTCCTTATCATAAGGAAAAAAAGTTAAAAAGGAGAGCTAAATATGAGTCAAAGCAAAAAAGAAATGATGAATAGAGCTCTTGGTGCGATGACAATCAACATTGGTAAAAGCGGTGTTAATGACAATGTCATTGAAGAAATCAAACGCCAGCTCAAGGCTAATGAGATTGTTAAACTTAAATTTGCAAAGAATATCGCTAGAAATAAAGATGATTACATAGATGAAATAGTCTCTAAAACCAGAGCAAAGCTCATAGACGTTAGAGGCCACGTTGCTGTAATCTATAAGAAAAAGCCTTAAACATTTTAAATTTAGAGTTACAGGCCCTATTTTTTAGGTCTTAAATTTACAGTGGATTAAGCTACAATTATTTAATAAAATATTGGAGAATTAATATGACTACTGTATTTGATGTACCTGCAGATTTATTAATTAAAAAAGTCGCAGAAGAATTTAAAAATAACGAAAAAATCAATTCCCCTGCATGGTCCAATTTTGTTAAAACCGGTGTTCACAAAGAAAGAAAACCTGAAGACAAAGATTGGTGGTATACTAGAACTGCTTCTATTATCAGAAGAGTTTACATGGATGGTCCTGTAGGAGTAATGAGTTTAAGAACTTTCTACGGTGGCAAAAAAGACCGTGGTGTACGTCCTGAAAAATTCATGAAAGGTAGCGGATCCATTATCAGAACCGCACTTCACCAATTAGAAGACGCAGGATATGTGGAAAAAGTTGAAGGTGGAAGAGTTGTCTCCCCAGCAGGAAGATCATTCTTAGATAAAATTTCTGCTGAAATCATTAAAGATATTCCTGAACTTGAAAAACTGAATTACAAGCTCAACAAGCTGCTATGCAGAATCAGCAAATGCAGCAACAACAGGCTGCTGCTCAGGCACAACAGCAGGAAGCTCAAAGGCAACAGTTCGAAGCTCAGAAAAAACAAATTTTAGGTCAGATCATGACCTCTGAAGCTCGTTCTAGGTTGAGCAATCTCAAACTGACTAAACCGGAACTTGTCGAACAAATTGAGATTCAATTAATCCAGTCTGCTCAGGCGGGTAGTTTGAGAGGAAAAGTCACTGATGAGCAATTGAAAGTATTATTACGCCAGATTGCCGGTCAGAAAAGAGAAATTAAAATTACAAGGAAATAATATCAATGAAAGCGGCTGTATTATATAGTGGTGGAAAGGACTCATCTTTCATGGCGGTAATGCTTAAAAGATTAGGTCTTGACGTTGAATTGTGCACTGCAAATTTCGGCGTTTATGATTCATATATTCCGGCCAGCAAATCAGCCAGGTCATTAGGTTTTAACCATAATGTTTTAAATCTCGATTCAGAGATTTTAGAGAAAACATGCGACATGATTATGAAAGACGGATTTCCCAATGACGGAATCAAGTACATTCATGAAAATGTTGTGGAGAATGTTGCAGAAAAATATGATATTATTGCCGACGGGACAAGACGTGATGACAGAACTCCTAAGTTAAATGTCAATCAAATCCGAAGTCTGGAAGATAGATTAGATGTTCAATATATAAATCTGGACAGTTTCGGTCACAAATCTGTAAAATTAATAACCTCTAACCTGTTTGAAATTTCACATGAAAAGTCAAACAAGGACAACAGCTCAGATTATGAGGTTGAAATAAGGACTTTGATTGATGAGAGAGGAGGAAATTCACTGGACATATTCCCTGAACATTATCAAACTCGCGTTATAGGATATAAAAAATAATTATTATTACAGGTGAGAAAATGAGTAGAAATAAACCATTAGCTAAAAAATTAAGAATGGCAAAAGCAAATAAACAAAACAGGAGAATTCCAATCTGGGCTTATGCTAAAACTAACCGTAAACTTAGATACAGACCAAAACCTAGACATTGGAGAAGAAACAGTCTTAAATTATAAGAGGGGTTAAAATGGAAAGAGTTTACACAATTCCACTTAGAAATGTAAAAAATGTCAAAAGGACAAAAACTTCTTAATCAAACACATGAAAGCTGAAGAAGTTAAAATTGATGAATCTATCAATCATGCAATTTGGGAAAGAGGTATTCAAAAAATACCTTCTAAAATCACTGTAAAAGCAGTTAAAGATGATGATGGTGTAGTGAAAGCTACTTTAGCAGAATAGCTGTAAGTACCTTCGCCATATATTTGATTAATGTGAGGTAACAATATGTTGAAAAGAGTTGATATTGTAGGAAATCCGAATATAGGAGTATTTATTCTTGCAACTGATGATGTAGCTATTGTTCCTTTTAATCTTTTAGACGAAAAAGCTGAAATCATTAAGGAAACATTAGAAGTCGAAGTTGTCAAATCTTCTATTTCCGGCAGTAATCTTATAGGATCTTTAGCTGTAGCTAATTCAAACGGTATCGTTGTTTCCCCACACGTATTGGACAGAGAAGTTAAACAATTAGAAGATTTAGGTTTAGATGTCGCTACAATTCCCGGAAACTACACTGCTGTAGGTAACATTATCGCAGCAAATGACACTGGAGCTATTGCAAGCCCATTTTTAACCGAAGATGCATTGAACATTGTTGAGTCCACCCTGGATGTTGACGTTGAGGCCCGTTCCATTGCAGGAACTGACATTATAGGTTCTCTTGTTAAAGTCACAAACAAAGGATTTTTAATAGCTAAAAATGCAACTTCCTCAGAAATTAACTTCGCTCATAAAGTATTTGGTGTTGAAGGAGATATTGGTACTGTTGGTAAAGGTATTTCTTTAGTAGGAGCTTGCTCTATTGCTAATTCAAATGGAGCTATTGTAGCTAAAGATAGTACTGGTCCTGAAATGGCTAGAGTTGAAGAAGCATTAGGCTTTTTAGATGATAACTTTTAATTAATATATCATGAGGGATTTTAAATGATAACAAAAATTTACAGAGTTAAAGGTACTTTTTTAATGGGTGACGATTACCATGAATTCACCAAAGAATACAAAGCTACTTGCGAATCTGACATAGAAGAAAAAATCTATGAACGTTTCGGTAGTAAACATGGTATTAACAGGAACCAAATTTCTATCAATTCTATCGAAGAAATTGCTCCTGAAGATGTCGAAGACCCTATTGTAAAAGAAATTTTATAGACACACAAGGTGTTACTATGGAAGATCAGCAAAGATTAAACAGTCTTCTTAATGAAATTAACACATACAGACAACAAGCTGAGTTAATTCAACAACAAATTGAAATGATTCAGGCTTCTATCGCTGAAGTGGATGCATTATTTGCAACCCTGGATGACATTGAAGGCAAAGAATCTATTGAAGCTTTTGTTCCTGTAGGTGCCGGTTCTTTCATTAAAGGAGAACTTAAAAGTACTGATGAAATTATTGTAAGTATTGGCTCCGGTATTGCTGTTAAAAAAGATGCGGAAGGAGCTCGTGAAATTCTTGGCGGTCAAAAAGAAGATTTAAAAGACAGTTTAGACAAAATGCTTGCTAACTTGCAGAAATGCACTGACATTGTCGGATCTCTTCAGGCTCAGGCTGAGCAGATTGCTGCTGCAGCTCAGGGCAACATGACTCAGATGGGATAAAATATTTTACAATTTTTTCTTTTCTTTTATTTTTTTACTATTTTTGATACTATTTTTTTTAGAAAAATACTGTTATTTTACTTCTTTTTTAAATACTAAGAAAAATAAACATATGAATAATTAGATTTTTTAACTAAACTAGTAAGGTTGGGTTATTTTTGTTTGAATCATTAAAAAAGAAATTTTCACGTACAAGTGAAAAATTGGAAGAGGAACTTATCGAAGAGGCAGAAAAAGAGGATAACCTTAAAGAGGAAAAAGGTACCCGATTCTCATTTTTCTCATTCGGTAAGAAAAAAGAAGAAGAAAAAGAAGAAGAAAAAGAAGATGAATCCAATTTACTTCCTGAAGCTGAAGAAGAAGTTGAAGAAGTTACAGAAGAGAAAAAATCAGGATTTTTCAGCTTTGGAAGAAATAAAGATGACGACTCTTCAGAAAAAGATGAAGAAGATGTCGCTGAAGAAGAACCTGCAGCTGAAGAAGTGTCTGAGCCTGCAGTAGAAGAGGCAGCTGAAGAAGTCGAAGAAGTTAAGGAAGAGAAAAAATCCAGTTTCTGGAGCTTTGGAAGAAATAAAGATGAAGATTCCTCCAAAGAAGAGGAAGAGGATGAAGCTGAGGAAGACATTGTTGAAGAAACTCCAGCTGAAGAGGTTGAAGAAGTTAAGGAAGAGAAAAAATCCAGTTTCTGGAGCTTTGGAAGAAATAAAGATGAAGATTCCTCCAAAGAAGAGGAAGAGGATGAAGAGAGTGAAGAAGTCGAAGAAGATAAGGAAGAGAAAAAATCTCACTTCTGGAGTAGAAACAAGGATAAGGATGATATTTCTGCAGATGGTGAAGCAAGCGGAGGATTATTCTCCTTTGTTCGTGAGAAAACCATTCAGGAAAAGCACGTTGACGACATACTCTTTGAACTTGAAATGGAACTTCTCCAGGGTGACGTTGCAATGGAAGTTGCAACCGAAGTTGTTGAAGGTGTTAAAAACAACCTCGTCGGTAAAAAAATCAAAAGAAGCAACGACATTACCGAACTGACATTCAATGCGCTCAGAGATACTGTTGCAGAAATTATTGACGTTCCGGGCAAATCCATGACCGAAATGATTGAAGAGAAAAAAGCTCAGGGCGAACCTCTTGTTGTAATGTTTGTCGGAATCAACGGTACCGGAAAAACCACAACAATCGGAAAATTAGCTAACTATTATCTTAAAAAAGGATACACTCCTGTAATTGCAGCTTCAGATACATTCAGAGCTGGAGCTATTGAACAGGTCACATATCACGCAGATAACGTCGGTGTTAAAATCATCAAGCACCAGAAAGGATCAGATCCTGCAGCTGTTGCGTTTGATGCAGTCGAGCATGCAAAAGCACAGGGCAAAGAACTTGTCCTAATCGATACAGCCGGAAGAATGCAGACCAATACAAACCTTATGGATGAAATGAAAAAAATCAAAAGGGTTTCCAAACCTGATCTGGTAATATTTGTAGGTGATGCACTTACCGGTAACGATGCAACCGAACAGGCTAAAAAGTTCAACGATGCAATCGACATTGACGGAGTAATACTCACCAAAGCCGATGCAGACAGTAAAGGAGGAGCATCCCTTTCAATCGGTTATGTTATCAACAAACCAATCATGTTTTTAGGTGTCGGTCAGGGATATGATGACATCAAGGAATATGACGCCGAATGGATGCTGAACCAGCTTTTCAGTGATGATGAAGGTGCTGTGGAGATGGCAGAATAGATTTTTGCCTCTCTAATTTAATTATTTGTAAGATGTGAAAAAATTAATATATATTAAAAATGATAAATAATGCTTATAATCTAATTTAAATGATTAAAAATTCTTAAAATTAAGATTTAAGATTTGAAAAATGTTATAGATAAACCGATTTTAATTTTAATTGAGGTGATTTATATTAAATATAAAACGGTATTTATCATTTGCATTTTTCTAGCTGCATTTTTATGCTTAAATGCGGTTTGTGCAAGTGATAATAACCAAACAGATGAGATAGCAACGATAGACGATAATATTAAGGTTCAAGCAACCGAAAATAATTCAGACATTCAAGCGACCAGCGAAGATGCAGAGGTATTGCAGGCAAAAGCAGCAAAGATATCTACAACTTCAAAGACCTCGTCTGATACTGTTTTTGTAAAGAATTCAAAATATGATATTCAAATTTTAGACGGTGACGGAAACGGATTATCTGGTAAAAACGTTACTGTTAAGTTCAACAATCAAACTACAACATTGAAAACCAATGCCAACGGGCATGTCTATTTTAAACTGAATGCTGTAGGAACATTTAAATTAACATACTCTTTTAAAGAAACCGGATACCAGTCTTTGTCCGGCAAAAAAACATTGACTGTTGTTAAAAGTTCCACTTCTAAAATCTCAGCTTCCAATTATGTTGCATATACAGGTGCTAAAAACAGATATGAAGTCACTTTAACTGCAGGCGGGGTTCCTATACCTTCTCAAAAGATAATTTTTACATTTAAAGGCAAAACCTACACCAAAAAGACAAATTCCAAAGGTATTGCTTATATATTCATTAACTGCGGAAAAGGAACCTATAAGATTTCCTACAAGTTCAACGCTTTAAAAAATGTAAAGGCAGCTAAGGGCTCTTCAAAGATAACTGTCAAAAAGGGTATGCCTACAGCTATTGTAAACCAGAAGATATACACATACTGGGAGAAAACTTCCACACCCTTCAAGATAAAGTATAGGGACGTTCGCGGAGACCATATTGAAGGTCAGACCATTATATTTAAAATAAACAAGAAAACATACAAGAAAAAGACAGATTCAACAGGACTGGCATCAATCAATATTAAACTGAACAAGGGAGTATATACCCTTCAGATTTATTCATACAATACTGCAGTCTATAAGAAATCTTCAAATACATACACAATTGTGGTCAAATCCAAAAACACTTATAAAAACAACGGGTTCTGGCTCTTTGGAAGCGACATGAAAAATGTCAATTTGAAGACTGCTGCAAAGTATGGCGTCAACAATATCTTCCTGAATTTCTATGCGGTTGAGCTTTATGGAAGGAGTGCCGTTGCCGATTTTGCAACCGAGGCCAGAAGCTTGGGAATCAATGTCCATATATGGATGCAGGCATTCTATAACGGAGGTTGGATTTCTCCGGTAAATAAAGATGGATCATACAAATACAGCTTATTCAACTCCATAATCAAGGAGGCAAAAAGCTATGCAAGCATAGATGGAATTGCGGGAATTCACTTTGATTATCTGAGATTCCCTGGAACTGCTTACAAGTACTCTACCGGTACAAAGGCAATCAACTACTTTACTCAGAAAATCTGCACAGAACTTCACAATATGAACCCTGACTTGATACTTTCCGCTGCGGTAATGCCTGAACCGTCCAGCATGAAATATTATTACGGTCAGGACATTCCTACAATAAGCAAATACTTGGATGTTCTTGTTCCGATGGTTTATAAAGGAAACTACCATCAGGGATCATCATGGATTAAGTCAATAACATCAACGTTCGTATCCCAGTCCAACGGAGCGGACGTGTGGACAGGTCTTCAGGGTTATGTTTCCGACAGCAATGTCCAAAGATTATCCGCTTCAAACCTCAAAAAAGATGCTGTATATGCAAATGAGGGCGGTGCAATGGGCGTAATTGTATTCAGATATTCACTGTTCAATTATTTCGATTTTGATAGTATATAAGGTGATTTAATGAGAAAATATTTGATATTTCTAATATTGGCATTAATGATGGCATCCCTTTCAGCCGTATCTGCAGCTGAAAACGCAACAGATATTGCTGATGATGCCATACTGCAGGAGGATAACATCACAGAACCTCCGGTGGTTGAAAATGTCCAGGACACAAGCATAGATGCACAGCCTGCAACAGGCTATGAGCAATTTTCATCAGACTTTACAGTGACACTTACTTCAAACGGAACACCTCTGGTCTCAAAACCTGTTTCAATTGCGGTTGATGGTGTAAACTATAATAAAACAACCGATTCTAAAGGTCAGGCAAGCATCTCAGCTAAGCTAAGTAAAGGAACATATGATGTCAGCTTTTCATTTGCAGGTGATGCAGACTACGCCGCTTCAAACGGCACTGCTAAATGGACAATCAAAAGTCCGATTAAAACATCTCTCAAAGTCGCTGACAAATACATAAACTACAGGCACGCTGCAAAGACAGCATTTATAGTTCGTCTTGTAACAAGTTCCGGAGCGGGCGTTAAAAATCAGACAGTTACCATCAAAGCAGGAGGCAAAACATATTCTGCAAAAACCGACTCTTCAGGTTATGCTACAGTATTTATAAGCCTGAAAAAAGGTACACGTAAAATTACCTACTCATTCAAGTCCAACAGTCCTTATCTCTCATCAAGCGGTTCTCATACCGTTAAAGTCAAATCTTCAATCGGCAAAGGTTATGGATACTGGCTGTGGGGAGATTCAATGAAACGCATCAACCTTAAGACACTTAAAAATAAAGGAACAAAACATCTTTTCCTGCATTCCTATTCAATTGACCTTTTCGGCAAATCCACTGTAAAATCATGGATTGCAAAGGCTAAAAAATACGGAATGAAGGTCCATATCTGGATGCAGGTATTCTATAACGGAAAATGGATCAGTCCTATAAACAGTGACGGCTCATTCAAGTATTCCTATATGAAAAAACAGATTTCACTTGCAAAAAGCCATGCCAAGATAAAAGGTGTTGCCGGAATCCATCTTGACTATGTGAGATTCGGAGGAACAGCCTATCGCTATGACGATTCGGTCAAGGCAATAAACTATTTCGTCAAAAAGGCATGTAATGATGTTAGAAAAGTATCTCCAAACTGCATAATGTCAGCGTCTATAATGCCTGAACCCGGAATGACAGAGGACTATTACGGTCAGAGCATTCCTTCAATGACCAAATATCTGGATGTAATCATTCCGATGGAATATAAGGGAAATTACAAAAAGAAAACAACATGGATTAAGTATGTAACCAGTTCATTTGTTCTTGATTCATACGGCGCTCAGGTATGGGCAGGTCTTCAGGCCTACAAATCAGATAGCAATCCTAAAAAACTCTCTGCTTCAGAGCTGTGCAAGGATGCGAGAGCTGCTATTGAAGGCGGTGCAAAAGGAGTTGTTCTTTTCAGAATTGGCGTAACCAACCTGTTAAATTTCAATAAGGTTTAATCCTTATTGATTACCATTTTCTTTTTGATAAAGCTTTCAATCTTTTTTTCTCTATATTTTTCTTTTTATCTGACTGATACTGTTTTTTCTGGCGATTGGTTGTTGTTTCATTGTTTCTCATTACTGTAACGAGATCGATGGAGTTTCCGCTGCAGGCCATAAGGACCCTTATTTCCTTGTAGTCCTTTGATGGAGGTGCCCTGAATACTGCCGCATATTTTTCCCTTTCGACATGCTCCCAGCTTATAGGCTCTTCATTTAAAAGGCAGTCAACGACATATTCTCTTGAAATCCCGTTTTCATCAAGCCTTTCAATGAAATGCCTGTTTTCAAAACACCAGTTTATGTCTGCTGTATCTCCCATTATAAACTTATCAAAGACATTCATATGTAAAATATATTTATATACCTTTTTATAAAAATTTATGTATGTCTGAACATGCACAATGGGATTCGTCATTGGCTTTTATTTTTGCTATGATCGGGGCTGCTGTTGGGTTAGGTAACATTTGGCGTTTCAGCTATGTACTGTATTCTAATGGTGGGGGATCATTTTTCATTCCTTATTTTGTAGCAATAGCTATTATGGGGGTTCCTTTTTTAATATTAGAATATGGTGTGGGATTCAGTTTCAAGGAATCGTTTTCAAAGATTCTACGCAAAATCAATACGAAATTTGAAATTATTGCATGGATACTGGTCCTTTTCGTTTTTATAGTAACTATTTATTATATGGTAATCCTGAGCTGGGATCTGGTTTATCTTCTAAGCAGTTTCACATTCAACTGGGGAACTAATACAGCTGAATACTTCGTACAGACTGTAGGTGGGAGTTCAAACCTTTCAAACGCAAGTTTCCTGCTTATACCTACAACAATCGGGGTTCTGGTGCTGTGGGTTTTATTATGGTTCATTTCACACAGGGATGTGGATAAGGGAATCGGTAAAGTTTCAAAGATTTTAATTCCTGCCCTGTTTATCATTATGGCCATAATCATCGTTTACGCACTGACATTGCCTGGTGCAGGCATAGGTATAAATACGCTGCTTAAACCTGACTGGAACATGCTTTTGGACGTTAACATATGGCTCGCTGCTTTTGCCCAGATTATCTTCTCATTGAGTATGGGTCAAGCTATTGCTCTTACATATGCAAGCTATCTGCCTGAAAACTCAAAGCTAATCGACAATGTTTTAATCGTTGTTGCATCCAATTCACTGTTTGAAATCTGTACTGCATTCGGTGTATTTTCAATTCTTGGATACATGTCGGTTACCGCAGGTACTCCTATGGTTCAGCTTGTAACTGAAGGAACAGGTCTTGTATTTATTGTGTTCCCTATGATTTTCAACATTATGGGTCCTGTCGGTCGTGTACTTGCGCCATTGCTATTTTTAGCAATTTTATTTGCCGGAATCACTTCCGCTTTGGGATTTTTGGAGCCGATGCTCAATTCAACTTCCGTAAAACTCGGATGGTCACGTAAAAAGACAGCAACAATTTTGGCTGTCATAGGATGTATATTCTCCCTGATTCTTACAACCGGAATCAGCAGCTATCTTGTCGGAATCATCGACACATTCGTAAATGAGTTCGGAATACTTCTATTAATTGGTGTTCAGTGTATCATATTTGCATGGTTTTACGGTGTCGAGCACTTCCTTCCTGCACTTAACGAATCCTCAACATTTAAAGTAGGTACAATCTGGACATTCGTAATCAAATACCTGCTTCCAATTGTTTTAATTGTAATGTGGGCAATAGGAATTATCCAGCTGTTTTCAACAGCAAAACAGTTTGAGATAATTGTGGATGTGATAATCATAGTTGCAGTAATGGTATCTGCATTTATTCTGACAAAAATCAGACCTGCAAGTGGGGATAGTTAACACTATCTTCAATCTTTTCTTTTTTTGCTCCAAATTATCTTGTCATTTAATTGATTTTAGATATTGTTAAATTAATTTCAATTTAAAAAGTAGTTGAATTATTAATTGTTTTTGTTAATATTTTTATCTTCACGTTGTTTTTTAAAAAAAGTTAGTGCTTTATCTACCATATAAAAAATAAAACGGATAATTATTTCTAATATCCGTTTGCCGCCTGCACTTCAAGGTATGTCTGATACAGCGCATATGCCCAGACAAGTATTGAAATCCATGAGAAAATGAATATCACCCACATGCCCAGAATGTTCAGGATAACGCTTAGAGCAAAGAATATAAGTCCTTTTTTCACATCTCCAGCATAAACGATTCCGATTCCGGTAAAAATAAGTGACAGCACCAACGCAATTACCATATTTTTTTCAGCCATGTCTTATCCTCCTTTAATTGTTGGATATAGTTTAGTTTATGGGAGGTTCTATTTAAATGGTAATGCAAACTTGAGTAAACATTAAGTGTATCTTAGGATTAATCCCAAGATAAACTTAAACTAAAAAAATTTTTAGTATAACACGGGAGTGTGTTACATAGTATATTCTTATTTAGATATTATTTAAAGATTTACTTATTTTTACATGCCTAAATCATGATTTGACTGATTTTTGTTCGCCTAAATTTAAAAAAAGTAAATTTTTTTTAACTGTTTGTGTTAGTGTGGGCTTTGATTTTTTGTTTGATGATTTTCTCTCAACTGCTTTTCACGTGTCTTATTTTTTTACATGATGGTATCAATATTTTGAAATCCTTTTGCCAATAACTTTTTAGCAACATCGAGTTTTCCTTCATTTTTTCCTTTTTTTAGTAGATATCTGTCTGTGGGATTTAGCATCATAGGTTTTCGCCTTGTATTTGTTCTTTTTGTTATTTTGTTTGGTGAAAAATAGTATGGTTAGGAAATGTTTATTTTTTATTTCAGAATGTCTTCTTTGGTTAAATCTGTTAATTCTATGATTTCTTCAATTTGGAATCCTTTTGCCAATAACTTTTTAGCAACTTCAAGTTTTCCTTTTTTTAGTAGATATCTGTCTGTGGGATTTAGCATCATAGGTTTTCGCCTTGTATTTGTTCTTTTTGTTATTTTATTTGGTGAGAATAGTATGGTTAGGAAATGTTTTCTTTCAAGAGGTCTTCTTTAGTTAAACCTGTTAATTCTATGATTTCTTCAATTTGAAATCCTTTTGCCAATAACTTTTTAGCAACATCGAGTTTTCCTTCACGTTTTCCTTCACGTTTTCCTTCACGTTTTCCTTCATTTTTTCCTTTTTTTAGTAGATATCTGTCTGTGGGATTTAGCATCATGTAAGTTTCCTCCTCATATTTTTCAATTTCTTTTTCATTTAGCATATTCACACTCAGCACGTCGAGCAAATATATGATAGCCTTTTTTTGATTGATGTCCATTCCTGAATTTTCTGCGATTCTTTCAATTAATTTACGTGCTTTTAAAAGGATTTCCAGTTGAGATTCATCGTAGTCGGTGTAGACTATCATCTGCAATGATGCAATGTCCATGTCGGTGATTTCCTTATTGTGTTTAAGTTTATCTTCAATGTTTTTAAATATTTCTCTTGCTTTATAATTCTTAAGGGAGATTATATGCATGGTGTATGTGCATTCGTCATTGATTATGAATTCTTTTTTAGTGTAAGGTACTTTTTCTATGCATAGAATGAATAATTCCACATCATTGTTTTTAAAAATCCTCATTGACGCTACATATTGGAAAAATCGCTTTATATCCTCATCTGTGGGGATCTTTGATTGGCATTCGATTATGAGGCTGATAATCTTATCATCCTTCAATGCCTCGCCTGCAAAGTCTATGCGTGAGATGCCCGGACCAATAGTCGTGAACTCCGAGAGCATCACGGATAAAAGTCGGTAGGGGATACCTATGAATCTGAGCAGTCCGTTTGCACGTTCCTGCAGGATACTCTTGAAATTATAGTCATGGTAATGAGGATATTCCATGCCTGAACTTTGATTTTTTAACTTCATAGTAAGTAATATTGAATATATCATATTTAAAATTATCTTTTTTATATATAAATAACATTTATTAAGTTATACTGTTTTTAAACAGATTTAAAGCAATTTTGATATTGCCTTGGAAAAAATTAGTTGTGGTAAAAAAATCATAAGAATGATAAAATCTTCCGGAATCATTTGACAGAATTTAAGATGTTCTTTTTAAAGTTTAATTGGATTGGTGGGATTTTCAGATTTAATGTAATCTATTATTTACATTTTTAGGATAATCTGTTAAATACTATGTTTTTTTTTCAAAATCGGATACAAACTTAAATATTTTAAAGATTATATCAAATATTATAGACTTATTCATTGGTGTGTTATGAATAAAAAAATGATTGAATATCTGATTATTGCAACTGCCCTAATCCTTTTGGTTTATGGCGGTTATTCCATTATGAGCTATGAATACAGGGATTCGCAGATTGATGTAACCGATTCTATATTTGTGACCTATCCGTCCAGTTCTGAATACAATGTTGTAGGGGATAAGGTTGAATTCAGAAATTCCGCATATGATTTCTATAATATGGATATCAGCAAGCTGAACTCAACTGACGGGAGACTTTCCAATCTGCTGAACCATTTCGCTAAAGTCAGTCAGGGAACAATTGATTATAAAAATGAAAGCTGCTATCTGCTCACCATGGAATTTGATGACGGAAGCGGTTTTAAATACCATTCAATGATTATTCCTTTTGATTCATTCAACAAGGACAATTTGACTTTTACAAAACCTGCAACTGTGTATCTGTTTGAAGCAAACAACAGGGAATTTGTAGTAGATACTGCATTCAACAGCAGGGTGATATTATGAATGAAAAACATGATGTTTTTATAAGCTATTCCACCGCAAATCAGGACATTGCCGATAAGATCCATTACACTCTTGAGGAAAACGGTCTTTCATGCTGGATTGCCACCAAAAACATTCCGTCCGGAAGGCTTTATATTGATGAGATTGGAGCAGGTATAAAATCAGCAAAAATGGTTGTTTTAATCTATTCTTCATTTTCACAGGCTTCCAAATATGTAAAAAATGAAATCCACATGGCATATAAGTATAACAAGCCAATAATTTCATTTAATATTGACGGATCTGAGCCAAGCGACCATATGGGATATTATCTCAAGGTGATGCAGTGGCTTGCAGCATATCCTAATCCTGAAAATTATCTCGAAAAACTCGTTTTTGATGTAAGAGAAATTTGCAATGAAGAAAATGACGTTCCGGTCGTGGTTGATTTTACTAATTTTGAAGAAAGTGACTTTTCAAAGCATAAGCGTGACTGGATTTCCCTGGCTTTGCTGTGTCTGCCGATTTACTGGACATCTTTCATATATATGGGAATTACAGCCAACAAAAAGAAATGGGTTTTGATGGGACTTCTGTATATGATTCCGACAGTGATGCTTTTAATGATATATTTCCAGATACTGGACTATCTGTTTCTGTTATATCCGATGTTTATTCTTTTTGCTGTGATATTTGTTCTTTTCTGGATTCTGGCAATCATACACGGTCTTTTAATCAGAAATGAATTTTTAACATTAAAGGCGATTTTAAGATTCTCCTCTATGGATGATGAGCTTTTCAATTATCTGTTTGAAGGATACATTAACGCCAAATGAGGGGTTTTGATATGAGTCATGAAGTTTTCATATGCTATGATGAGCGGGACAGGGATATTGCCGATGCAATCTATAATATATTTGACAAAAACGGCATATCTTCCTGGATGAAGGCTCGCGAAATGTCTGGCGATGATTCTGTTGACAAGATTACTACTGCAATTGAGCAGTCTGACTCATTTCTCTTTATTCTTACAAAAAATTCTAA
Organism: uncultured Methanobrevibacter sp.; assembly: GCF_900314615.1. Classification (NCBI taxonomy): domain Archaea; kingdom Methanobacteriati; phylum Methanobacteriota; class Methanobacteria; order Methanobacteriales; family Methanobacteriaceae; genus Methanobrevibacter; species uncultured Methanobrevibacter sp. The sequence goes on from NZ_OMWA01000030.1 coordinate 79,860, forward strand.
GAACACCAATTATGTCATTACCGAAACCGACATTGCATTTTCCAGGGAAGTTCCGATTTTAATATTCAATATTGATGATACAAGATTGAGGGGGAATCTGGAGTTTATTCTGCAGAATCCAACAGAACTCAATGCATTTCCCGACTGCAAAACCCAGCTTGAGGCTATGCTTCGAAAGATTTCAAATAGGAGGGTTTTATCACCTCAAATTGACTCTGAATATCTCGGTGTTATTGAAAAAAGAAATCCTCGCCGTGTGCAGAATATCATTAGAAAGTATGCTCGCATTGCTGTTCCGGTGCTTTTGGTGCTGCTTTTTATCTATTTTGTAATTGTTCTTCCCGCCGGTCAGAAAACGACTGATGACGGTGTATTTGCAATGAACATAACTCACGTTGATGTTTCGCCTTCCGGAGGCGATTTCAAGTATGTAGTTCACGGTGAATCCTATAATTTGCCTTCCGATAAGGAAAAGTATTTCATGAACATTAAATTTTTCGATGAAAGGGATACGCTGGTATATGAAATAAATTCAACGGCAGATGAGTTTAAATCAGGCATAATATGTACAGGTTATCTTAAAAGTGATAATGTAACTCATATAGGCTTCAGACTGGCTGATTTAGATGATAACGAGCTCTGTCGTCAGGATTATGTCATGAACGGTTAATTATTTGACTGTGATTTTTACTTTTTTGGAAACCTTGTTGTAATATTTGCTTCCTTTATATGTGACTGTAGCTTTGAAAGTTCCTTTTTTAGTCAGTTTCAGCTTAAATGTGGCAATTCCTTTTGAATTGGTTTTTGCTGTGTATGTCTTGCCTTTGACTTTAATTGTAACTTTAACTTTTTTCATAACTTTTCCGAGATTGTTTTTAAGAGTTATGGTGTACTTTTTGCTTTTTGTTTTTACTTTGAATGTTTTCTTTTTGGCTGTAAGTTTAGGTGTTGCCTTTTTGACGGTCACTTTAACTGTTGTGTGTGCTGAAGTGTAGTATCCGTTGTCCTCAAAGCTGATCTGTGCGTAATATGTATTAGGTGCCAGATTTATCTTCATGCTGTCACGGCCCTTTGAATCTGTAACCAGAAATGTTGTCTTTCCATTTACCTCAACGCTTAACGGTGCATCTGAGATAACATTTCCGGTGCTGTCTTTTAAGGTTATAACAAGCTTGTCTGACTTGCCGTATACTTTTACAAGTGCAGATGCTATAATTGCTGGTGCGGTTCTTCCGAATTCATCAGTAATCTGGAGAACTGCCGGTTTTGTGCTATATTTGAGCTGATCGTTTGTAAGTGTACCTGAAATGGTGTATGTTCCATAGTCCAGAGAACTTGTATCGAGATAATATCCTTCATAATCTTTTGAATAGTTTAGTAAAAGCTGGACTCTGTTTTTGCTCTGGTCGGTCAGTGTAATATTAAGCTTTCCGAGTCCTGTTGTGTATACTGAGTTTCCTTCATCATCCTCCAGACGGCATATGCTGACTGTCTTGCCTTTGACTGTGTTGAGGTTTGCAAAAACCAGATAAAGCGGCATACTGGAATCTATTCCGTTAACGTTATAGTGGACAATTTCTCCTTTAACGTCAATAGTGTTGTTTTTCAAATCCAGTTTTCCGTAAGCCGGATTTTCATCGCGGTAGTGATAGGAATATTCGATTGCCGGGATGTCCTGGCCTGATGTGATATTTGTATTATCAACACTGATGTAACCTGTGCTGTACAGGGCGCTTCCCCAAGTTGCGGTGTTGTTTGTGAGATTTGACTCTTCTATTTTTGTAGATGCATCACTGTAAAATGCTCCTCCGCTTCTTAAAGCATTGTTCTGTGTAAAGTTGCATTTTGAAACATTCAGATATGCCATTGACTCTTCATCCGGAGCATATATGTATATTGCACCGCCGTAATTTGCACTGTTGGCTTCAAAGCTTGAGGCAGTGAGTGTGTAAGTTCCATTTTTATAAAAATCAATGGCTCCTCCGTATGAATGGCCAGTATTGTCTTTAAACAGGCTGTATGAAATCTCAGCATTGTTTAATGCAAAAATTGCACCGCCGAAGTTTGAGGTATTGTTTGTAAATTCGCAGTTGATAACTGTATGATTTCCATTTCCGCTCATGTAAACTGCGCCTCCGCTTTGGCCAGCTATGTTGTCTGTAAAAATGGATTTGATGATGTTTATTTCATCATTGCCATAAACTGCTCCTCCATAAATGGCAGAGTTATTCCTGAATTCGGTGTGGTTAACATTTACCTTTCCCATGCTGTAAATACATCCTCTGACATTGTCTGCAGTGTTTTCTGCAAACCTTGAATCGTTAATTATTGTGTTTGAAATAAAGCGTGAATAATAACTCTCATATTCATGGGAATAAATGGCACCTCCATATTGGGCATGATTGTGTGTAAAATCACTGTTAAATACATAAAATTCGCTTGTTCCGTCATTATAAACTGCACCTGCATGAGTGGCCGAATTGTTTATGAATCTAGAGCTGTCAATGACTTTCACTTCATTGACGGCACCTCCTGTGCCTGTAGCGGAATTGTTTGTGAAAGTACAGTTCACTATCAAATCACTTTTGAATATGGCTCCTCCGGAACTTGCTTTATTGCCAATAAATAGTGAGTTGTAGTAGCGTGACTGGGTAAATTTGCTCATTCCGCTGTTTGTTCTTATCATTTGCCATTCTGTGTTGTAAATAGCTCCTCCGCTTTCTGGGGAGGTATTGTTTATGAATCGGGAGTCATAGACGTTCAGGTATTTGCTGGTATAAAGAGCTCCGCCTGAATCGGCATCCGCATGGTTGTTTATGAAATCTGAGCGATAGATGTTCAGATTGTCATAGGAATATACTGCTCCTCCACCATAACCTCCAAATGGATTTTTATAATATTGATCGTCATTTCCGGTAACGGAATTGTTCATGAAACTGGAATCATAAATGTTTATCTTATTGTGGGAGCTTATAGCGCCTCCTGAATTTTTAGCAGAGTTGTTTTCAAAGATGCAGTTTAAAAATTCATTTATATATGCATTGGAAAATACTGATCCGCCTGAGTTTGCAGAGTTATCTGTAAATGAGCAATTTTCAAAAGTGTTTCGATAGACGCTGGACATTACAGCCCCTCCATTGTATGGGGCGGCGTTTCCTGTGAAATTTGTGGATGTAAACATTACTTTTCCAAGACCTTCCATATAGACTGCAGAACCGTGTATGTCTGCTGTGTTGGCCTCAAAGTGTGAATCTATTATGTATGTGCTTTTGCCTGAAATCAGATAGAGTCCTGCACCCATTTTGGCTGAGTTATTGATAAATCTGCAGTTATTTAAAGTGATGTCGAATAATGAATAGATTCCACCTCCGTTTTGAAGAGCATGTGAATTTATGAAGCTGCAGTTGTTCAATGTGACGTTTTTAGCTGCAATAAATATTCCTCCACCGTTTGAGGATTGTGTATTGCTGAATATGATGTCATTTAAAACGACATTGTCTGCGTCAATGTAAAATCCTGCGGCTTTACCGAGTCCGTTTATAATGTGTCCGTTACCGTTTATGGTTAAAGACCTGTTTACATGCACGCCATATTCTCCATCATCGAATTTTTCACTGTAGAGATAATCCTTGTCAAGGCTGACGATGTCTTTTGCATTGTTTATAAGATCCTGAATTGCATTAAATGAGGTATCGTCATCATTCTTTTTGACTGTAAAGTTGAAAGTGACGATATTGGACTCAAAGAGATTGTCCTTGTACTGTGCGGACAGTGTGTGGTATCCTTCCTCAAGATTGACATTCAGATTTGCCGCTCCGTTCCTGATTTGGGCATAATATGTGCGGTTATCGATTATGAATTTTACAAGACAATAGTTGATGAAATCGGTGTCAACGTCACTGAATTCGACTCTGATATTGAAATTATTTGTGTTTACTGTGTCAAATTCATCTATTTTTATTGTGATGTCTTCCAGATTGATGTTTTGGGTAAATGCCTTTATGCATGCAACATGGCATGAATCCGCATAGTCATAAAGGTCAAACCAGGTTTCACCGTCAAGACTTATGAATGAAACGTTCCGGCTGAAAGTCTTTTTGGTAATTTCTTCTGCAGAACATACGGGGATGCAGTTGTAGCCTTTGTTGTGATTGTTTACGGCAATTGTAAACTCATCGCCTTCATCCAGCTGAATGATTGTGTTGAATGCTATTGTGGAATATCCTGCTGATGAAGTTCCGTCCTGTGAGAAAGCAAATTCACCGTTTTTATAAACTGAAACGGTAAAATTGGTCAGTCTGTCAAAATATGTTGAAAAGGCAGAAAGAATGCTGTCATTATCAGCTTTGAATGTGTTTTTAAATGATATTGTATCCATATAATGATAAAACTCGCTTACTCCTGCAAAATCATACTGATATATTTTGGTATAAGGATTAACGTCACTGAAAACGAATGTATATGCATGAAGGTTCGGATAAATCTGTTCTGATATCTTTTCATCATATGAAAGGTATCCGAAACCGCCGTTCTCCCAGTCGGGTCCCCAGCTGTTTTTAAATATCCATGCACCATTTGAAGAATTGCCCAGTGAGTCATATCCTCTGTAATTGTCGTCCCAGCCTACAAGTGAAACTGAATGGTAGTCATTTCCCCACTTGAATGTTACTGAAACTGCACCGTTGTCCCTTATTGCCATTTTATACATGTAGTTGTCAGAGCTGTCGGCACGTGCAGGCAGGAACTTGACGTTCTGGATGTGGAACATCGGATTTTGAAGAACTGATATGGATGAGTAGTCGTCATAGTCTTCATTGGACTCATCAATAGGTCCTATCCAGCTTGTAAGGTAACTCAGTATCATTGATTCATATCCTGCATAGTTGGTTTCAAGCTTCATACCGTAAACAGAATATGCTGCCATGAGGTTTTTGGCATTTTCCTCTGAAAAGTCATAGGAAACACCGGTTGCTTTGCTCAGGCAGGTTTCAAGGGTTGCAATACCTGAAAATGCCCAGCAGTTACCGCCATCCTTCTGGTCCTTGACGGAACTGACGTATCCGTAGTCATTTGAATTGTAATATGATGAAAGCACTTCAATTTCGCTTGGAAGTGATGTGAAATCCGCAAATGAACTGTTGATGAGGCTTACAGGATTGAATGATGAGGCTTCATAGATATTGTCGTATTTGGTACTCAGAAATGAATTTCCAAAATCTATTGTGCATGTGTAACTGTTAATCATGTCTGAAAGGTCAATGCTGTAGTTTCCAATAAGAGTATGCCCTTCAAACAGATTATTTCTTGAACCAGTGTATAGATTGCCTGGAAGTCCATTATTGTATAATGATATGTCAATGTCTTCAAACAGATAGACGTTGAGTTTAGGATTTACAAGCCTGTCTGTGAAGCTGATATTGACCGAAATTCTGTGCTTTATCTCATCTGTGATGACGGATGTCAGTTTCAGCTCATCGTCAGTGTCATATATTGTCATATTTACCATACTGTCATAGACTTCATAAACCGGATATGGGAAATATAATGTTGTAGCTGTGGAAGACAGCTGATAAAATATGGGGTTACTTATGATATAATAATCTTCGCCGTTTAAACTTGCTGTAAATTCTGCAAAAGCATAATAATCATTGCCGAAGTAATTAGGTTTGACGTCCTGTTTTTTGCCGTCATAAAATATTGCCGCTCCTTCATTTGCAAAGGCATCTCCAAATGAATTGGATTCCAGATTATATTCGTTCGGAATCCTGGTATAGATTACGCCTCCAATTTCTGCACGGGAAACATAAAACTGGTTTAAATAAACGTTCAGTGTTCCGTAGATGTCATAGATGACTCCTCCGTAGTGGGTTGCATGGTTATGCCCGTATCTGCTGCGGTAAGAGTCCAGAACAGAGTTTATGTTGCATACTGCACCACCAAATTCAGCACTGTTTCCATGAATGTCTGAATTAAAAATGTGAAGTTCACTTTTTGAGTTGTAAACAGCACCTCCGCCGTCTGTTATAGACTTGGAATTGTTTAAACTGCTTTCTTTAATTGTTATATGTGAATTCAGTGATGCAATACTTCCTCCAAAACTGAATGATACTGAATCGTCAAATTTGGACTGATATATCATGACATTGGAATTTTCACAGTAGATGGAACCTCCATAATACGCAGTATATGTTCCATATCTGTTCACGGTAGCATCATCATCACTTGAACTGGTATATGCTGAAAATTGCACGTTATGAATGTTTAAATTTGAATTCAGACAATAGATTGCACCGCCTTTATAGGTAGCGGAATAATGCATGAATACTGTATTTGAAATGGATATGTTTGAATTTATTGCTGCAATGACTCCTCCGTTGAATGCGTCATAAACTCTTTGGAAGTAACATCCATTCAAAATTAGTGTGGATTTGACATTGCCTGGAGGGTCACAGACTATTATTCCTCCATATGAGCTGTCAAAAAGTCCTGAACCGGATTCAATCTCCGGCAAGTTTTGAGGGTCAAACACGTCATTTCCTTCAAAGGAACAGGTGTCCGCTTTCAGTGTGGCCTGATTGAGGATATTTACATTGTTTAAAATCAGATTGTACATCTCAAGATAGGAATTTTGTCTAATTATAAAATCATACTTGTCGGATACTTTGGAGCTTATTACTGCTCTTCCTGTTCCGATTAACTTTGCCTGGCTAATTGTGCATGTGCTTTCCAGTTCGTAAGTTCCCTGTGCAAAGTATGCTGTAACTCCTGGGGTTATTCGCTCTGCATATAAATATTTGTATGGATTTTTCTTTGATCCGTTACCGTCTCTTTCGGCAGATGCATCAAAATAGATTATATTGATATCCTGTGAAATGTTTGCATCGGATTGGGTGATTTCAGTATTGTATGTGTCTGTTCTGCTGTTGTTTTTAAATACGCAGTTGATTGCAGATTTACCATACATTGCCCCTCCCATTCCGGATGCACTGTTGCCTTCAAAATAACTGTTTTTTACTTCTGTCTGGTATAATGCACCACCGTCTCGGGCAGTATTGTTTGCAAAATAACATGTATCTACAGTAAGGGAGTTTCCATGTATCGCTCCGCCGTAATCAGCATGATTTTCAATGAACATACAGTTTTCAGTTCTAAAACCATTGTAGATTGCGCCGCCGTAGTCTGCATAATTTTCAATGAATGTTGAGTTCCGGCATCCTCCTTCAAAGCTTGCACCACCAAATATGGCTGAATTTCCAAGGAAAATACAGTTTATAGCCCAGCCGTATCTCATTGCACCCCCGTAATCTGCAGAGTTTTCAATGAAAGTACAATTCTCACATATCACGCTATTGACGGCGCCGGCTATCCATGATGCGGTGTTTGCAGTAAATGTGCAGTCAACAACTCTGCAGTATTCGGGAAACTGAATGCTGATTGCTCCTCCTTCATTTGCAGAGTTTTCAGTGAAACTGCAGTTAGTGATTGAATATATTTTCATATTTGAACCGAGATAATAAGCACCTCCTTCATGATATGCGAAATTTCCGGTGAAAATGCAGTTTTCAAAAGAACCACCGCAGCTTGCCCCGCCCCGGTAATTTGCGCTGTTTTGTGTAAATCTGCAGTTTACACAGTCAGCGCCAGTGACTGCACCTCCAAAGCCTGCTGTGTTTCGGGTAAAATTACAGTTTGCTGCACTACATTTGCCGTTGATGGCTCCTCCATTGTCTGCTGTATTTCCATTGATAAAGTTGATGTCATGAAAAACAACGTTTGAATTGGCAACATTAAAAATCCTTGCGGAATTGTTCCCGTCAAGAGTAAATCCGTTACCCCACACGGTTATGGCTCGGTCAATGACTATTCCTTTCTTAAATTCCTCATCAAAATCAGAATTAAATGTATAATTGTGTTTCAGGTAAATTTCAGAATTATCGTTGCTGTTTATTTCACTGTTTAAATCAGAAAAAGTTCTGGCCGTTTGCATATCATTGAGTGAATCTTCATAAACTGCGCTGTTTTGTGATTGCGGAAAAGTTTCTGTGGTCTGATTAACTTCATTTGCACTGGCCACTGATATGCTTGCGATAACAATCAGTAATAATAAGAGTGAAAAAACCTTTTTATTAAATATATTTAAACTGTACATGTTCGATATATATTCCGTTAATTTTGAATTTTTTTAAAATCATGGTCTGATTTTTTCATAGGCATAGTTTCCGGCCAGTATAATCACAAAGAGTACAAATATTGCAATAGGTATTGTTATGTAATTATTGCTTTGAATTGCTTTAACAATTCTGGATGGGCTGTATGAATCTTTATCTGAACCGGAATCGGGATTTAACAGGTCTGATATTACATTGCCTAAGCCGGTAAATGCATTTGAAATAGTGCTGGTTCTTATGCCTCTTCGTGCAACATTGGATATGCCTATTTCGCCCTGGGAAGATGATGAACCTTCACCTGATTGTCCCTGTGTGCTGCTTTTACCGTTATTAGTTTCGGAATTTCCTCCATTTTCGTTCGGGTTTGGATCGTTTTCGTTTTCATGCTGATTTTCATTTTCCTGATCTGTTTGAGGGTTTTGATTTGGCTTTGGTATATTTTCACCGCTGTATCCTCTACTTGTTCCTTTAACAGTACTTGCATAGTGGCTGGTATGCTGTGTTGAACTTCTATCAGCACTGGTTCTTGTAACATTTGATGAAATTTTTGAGGTAACTTCAATTGTGCATCCCAGATAATTGTTTACCATGTCGCTGTCGTTGGAATCTGTTGTTGCATTTAAGGAAATGAGATAGCTTCCTTTTTGTTTGATTGTTGTAAATATTGTAAGGACTGCATCTGTTGTGCTGTCTAAATTGCCTATGTTCCAGATTCCGCTTTCGGATGAATATAATCCGTGTGTAGCGTTGTATGATGCAATTTCAAATTCTTCAGGTATGCTTATAAAGACTTTTGAATTTTTTGCCACTCCTTCAGCGTTTTTCGCTGTAATGATAAGTGGAACATCAAAATTCATCTCGTTGATTCCAAATGTGGTTTTTTTGACGTCACCGAGTTTTATTTCAACTGATAAGTCTGAACTGTCGGCGGAAGATAATTCTATAGGATTTTCTTCTGATTCAATCTCCACATTTGCCATGTCCTCACTAACCGGAATGTCCAAAATTGGCGCTTCATCAGATGAAGTCACGTTCAAATCCATATCTTCGATTGCTGTGGCGCTTCCAAGTAAAAATAGCATAGTCAAAATCAGCATCACTGCAAAGGGATATTTGTATTTCATTTTTCCACCAATGTTTATCAAATGCTTAACGATTTGATATTGTATATTGTATTTATATTTGATTTGTACATTAAATTAATGTTTTGGTTTTCTTTATCCAATTAAAATTTAATAATTTTTATATATTCTTCATTTTTTTTCATTTCAGTTGGCTATGGTTAATGATACTGTTCATATTTTGAGATGAAATTTACACTATCTTTTAGTTTTGATTGGTGAGTTAAGGGCTCTGGGCGGGTGTAAAATATTCATTACATCTAATTTTTCTTTAATCGTGGTTTAAAGATATTTCACAATAGTATACAATTAAATATAGCTAATGATAAAGTTATTATCATGTTTAACAGAAAGGTCTTCTTGCTTTTATTCTTATTTTTAATAATTGTCGCAACAGCGTCTGCAGTCAGTGCAAGTGATCTGGCCAATGATACTGTAGCGGACTCAGATAGTGATAAGATTGAAGCAAACGAAAATAATAATATAAAAATCGATGATGAAATAATCGGGGCATCTGATGGGGATGTCCTGAAAGATGATGCTCAATGGGGAACATTCACAAATCTTCAAAAGATTATTGATAATGCAGAAGAAGGGGTTTCAATTACATTCTATTCCAATTATTACTGTGATGATGAATTTGCCAACAGTGGGAAGTATGGAATAGAAATCAGAAAACCCATAACAATCGATGCTCAGGGCAATACCTGGGATGCATGCCATAAAACCGGTGTTTTGCTTATATACAGCGATGGTGTTACAATCAACAACCTGAATCTGATTAATGGTCATGATGAGGAATATTCGGGTGCAGGTGCTTACATCAGAAGCAATGTGGCTACATTCAATAACTGTAATTTCATAAACAATACTGCAGGAAGCAACGGCGGAGCAATTGACACCACGGGTGCTCTTTTTCTTAACCACTGCATTTTCTACAATAATGTTGCTTTAGGAGATGGGGGTGCAATATATGCATATTACCCTATTTATGCCAGTGCGTCTTTAATTATCAATGATACAGTTTTCGATTATAACGGGGCAAAAGGTAACGGCGGTGCCATTTATCTTGACTGCTTTAACCGTGACGGATATTTTGTTGATGGTGCTATAAGCACATATATAAGTCAGTCCATTTTCACAAACAATGATGCAGGTTATCCGGATGCATACGGTACAGGTGAAGCAGGCTACGGTGGAGCAATATTCAATTTTCAGTATTGTGATATTGAAGACACAGAATTCAGCTATAATTATGCAATAAACGGCGGCGGAGCAATATATTCAAACAACGGTATTAGCAATGATAACGGAACCGTTACCCAAATATTCGGTTTGAACATTCACGGCGCTTCCAGGTTCATTGATAATGGCGCCGGAAGATATGGGGGTGCAATCAAGATGTATGCTAATCCGACTTATCTTAAAAAAGGCATCAAGGGTGTTTTAAACATTTATGATGGGGTTCTCTTTGAAGAAAACAGAGCACAAACCGGCGGAGCATTATCAATCATAGACAGCAACTCAAATATCGAGAATGCTCTTTTCATAAACAATCATGCCGAAAAAGAAGGGATAGTTGAAGGCGGAAAATTAGTAAACTGTTATTTTGAAGGAAACAGCGAACCGATCACTTCCAGAACTTCTGTAGTTTGTGATGTCAAACCTCAAATAACTATTAAACAGTCAGGTACATATTATCCGGACAAAAAAATGACTATAACTCTAAAAGATTCCGGGACTGGACTGGTGATGGTGAATCAAAAACTGACAATTGTATTTTCAAACGGTAAAACTGCTACTGTAACAACTAACTTAAATGGAGTGGCCACTTATGCTGTTCCTTTCACAGGAACCGTTACTGCAACAGTCAGCTATTCCGGAACAGGTATCAAGTACAGTTCAAGCCAGAAAGTAGTAATCAAAAAGGCAACTCCAAAGATAACAGCTGCCAAAAAGACTTATAAAGTGAAACTGAAAACCAAATCATACACAGTAACTCTTAAAGTCAACAACAAGGTTATGAAAAGCACAAAACTTACCTTAAACGTCAACGGTAAAACCTACAGTGCAAAAACCAATTCCAAAGGTCAGGCTACTTTTAAAATCAACAAACTGACTAAAAAAGGCACTTTCAATGCAGTCATCAAATTTGCCGGCAATTCCTACTACAACAAGGCATCTAAAACCGTAAAAATAACAACCAAGTAAAGGCTTTGCCTTTACTACTTATTTTTTTTCTTTAAACATGTAATTTGTATTTTAGTTTAACATTTCTGTTTTTTTTAGTGATGATTAATGAATAGTTAATTTTAGTTTCATCAATTTTGCAGTGTGGCCGTAATTTTTTCAGGATTTAAAAAAAATAGTTTTTTTTTAGCTGATTTTCAGGTGGTTGAAGATTTTTTCCATGTGGTGGATGGCATCTTGGACCTCATCTGGTGTGATGTCAATGAATGGCTCATAATCAGCTTTAACTCTCAAATCAAATAGGTCATTTAGTTCACTTTGCATATTTTTTTCTCCAAATTTATTTAATGCTTCTCGAACTTGCTTGTGTTCCCCCATTCGAGTTTCACTGTCATCAAATTCCCATGGACGTTTGATTTTAAAGTTTTTAATGTCTTCAAGCCATAATTTGCAGTATAGGTATGCACTGTAGTATGCTCTGTTGATTATGCTTGCATTAACACACCATTCATCACAGTTCTCTGGAATTAATTGATTTTTTAACATTTTCATGCGTAATGTTAACAGATACAGTTGGAATTGGGGATATTTTTCAATATCGATTGTTCACCTCCATTTATAAGATATTATTGTATTTCTTGAAAATTGGGTGATGCCATGAACTTTTGAAAATTTGTCCATGTGGTCGTAAAGTTCTGATAATGTTTGATCAAGAACTTCTTCACTTGTTCCATTCACTTTTTCAAAACGGAAGATATAATCCTGTGTATCGATGTCCGGTCGTTCCTGTAATGTCATTTCACCTAAAAAGTCGTAGTTTTTTGCAAAACTTTGGATTTCTTTGGTGTAGAGTTCTTTTGCAGGTTCCATCTGCCTTTTGAATCTTTCAAGTCTTGTTGTCATTTTTCACCTCACAAATTTTCATGGAAAATCCGGGTTTCCTGTTTATTATATTTTATTTAATTAAATATAAATTTAACCTTTTTTAATTCTTTTATTTGTGAATTGGAGTCATTTTTGTGAAGTTAGAACAATTTTGATAAGTGAGTGCAATTTTTAATTTGGTTGGGAAAATTTTCATATATCTGGTGAATTTTTTGATATTATTTTTAATTGTGTTTTTTTCTGTTAAAAATAGTTTTTTTAAAATTTAATGCTTATATTGCAGGATTTACTCCTACAATACCAACCTTAAGCATTAAATTCTATTATCAATCTTTCGAGATTTCCTCAATGGAGGTGTTCTCTTGTGAATATTTTAATGGAAAATAGTATATAAATGTAATCATTTGATATGGGTAGTTAGATGGTGTTTTTTCTGTTAAAAATAGTTTTTTTTAAAATTTAATGCCTATATTGCAGGATTTANNNATCTTTCGAGATTTCCTCAATGGAGGTGTTCTCTTGTGAATATTTTAGAGGAGATAGTATATAAATGTAATCATTTTTGAAATATGTAGTTGGATAGTGTCTTCTCTGGTAAAAAGACCTCCGCGAAAACATTTAGGGTATTTTCTAAACGTCCTTCATTGAAAATTGATTTTTGTCCAATTACATATCTGGAGGTGTCTGTGAGATATTATATATTTTGTTTGATGATGGTTATCATGTTTTTGATATTAAACATGTAAGTCACCATTAGAAATATAATTATCTCCATTGGAGACACCTCCCTTTAGATTGGTTGTGTAGGAGACATCATTCAATTTTTTTAAGAAATTGATGATGGTTGCTGAGTATGTTTTTGAAATTATTTTCATACTCACCACCTCCTTTTTAGTTTATTGGAGGCCTGTTTGAAGGTTATTTTTCTTTATCTTTTTATTTAAATCTTGTTGAAGTCATTAAGTAAAATTGCTCTCATTTCATTTAGATTATCTCTTTTAGATCTTTTGTAGTGGTTTATTATTCATTTTGATGCTGAGTTTATGGCGGGTTCATATGCCTTTTTGATCCATTGGAGTTTCTGTATTTTTAATTTTGGATGGTTTAAAAGTGTTGTCAGTTTATATAGTGAGATTTATAAATAAATTAATATCAAACATCTGTTTTAGAACTAAAAATTAATTAATTTGGACATATTATGAATCAAAAAGAAATTTTTTACAAGGAAAAGGAAAACTGCAAACTTCCATTTTCTCATGTCATGGACGACCTGCCTGATGCCTCTTTAAAAGTAATTGATGATTTATATGGGGCGGCAACTGTTTTGAGTATGGAAAATTCCAAAAAGCATACTAAAATTCTTTTATCACTTTCCATTGTTGGAACTTTAATCACTATTTCATTTTTAATTTATGATGAAGTGGAGTTGCACGGTCTTATTCTGGCATGTGTCGTGTTTGTTTTCTTTTTATTTTTTATTCATAAAATGGCCGATAAAGGGGAATATCACAGAAAATATCTTGAATATAGGGTTCTTGCAGAATCTCTGCGTGTTGAATTTTTTTTATCAATGGCAGGTGTTGAAAAACATGTGACTGATATCCTGCCGTGGTTTATTAAAAAAAGCATTCCATGGGTTGAAGAAATTTTAATGTCTCTGCCTGACATACAGTTGAATGAAAAACTGCCTATTCTGGACTGCTGGATCAGGGATCAAAAGTCATACCATGAAGGTGCAATAATCAGGGCAAAAGCCAAGAAAAAGAGGGATACTAATATTACAAGATTTGCTATCGCCATTACATTATCTACTTTTGCTTTTGGAGTATTTTTTGAATTTTTCGTTTATACTAATTATTCCGGCAATCTTGATTGCGAATCGGTTCGTGTTATTCTTAAAATACTTATAGGAACAATGTCCGCTATTACTCTGTTTACTGGAAGTTATTATGGTAAAATGTCTTTGGATAATATAATCAATAATAGTAAAAGGATGATTTTATTATATGGAAAAGCTGAAGAGGATGTTTTAAAAAATGGGGAAACCGAAGAGCTAATAATCTTTTTGGCACGTGAATTTTTAATTGAAAACAGTACATGGTATGCTTATCAGAGTGTAAACAAACCGGATATAGTTATATGATGCAATTTATTTATGGAGGAGTTGTTTAATTATGGACGAGTTACTGGAAAGATTATCTGAACTTGAGCATGTTCAATGGCAGAATTGGTCTAAAAGCGTATCTGGGGATTTAAAACGTTTGATTGAGTTATGCGACAAGTTTAGTGATAATTTAAATGATGAAGAAAAAGAATTTATCAATTCTCAAAAAGAAAGACTGATTCGATGGGAAGGCATGTGGATACCATATGATGAACTGAGTGAAGATTTAAAGGAATTGGACAGGAATTATGCTAGAAAAATCATGGATGAACTTTAATTCATTTAAAAACTGATTGAATGAGGGTTATTGTGATTTGAAAGCTAAACTTAAAACTTTTTTTACAAATTTAGAAAATGAGGGTGTTAAAGCATGATTTTAATGCTTTAACTTATCTTTGAATCTATAATTCAAATCTTTTTTTTTTAAGATTTATTTTTTGAATTAGTAATATTTAATCTGATTTTTTAAATTTCACCGGGTTTTCGGCCCAATAATAATATACATATATATTGCTTCGTCGATAAATATTGTATTGTATATTTGATTTAATTTAATTTTATTGAAATGGAGTTATTATTTTTCATTAAAATTGAACATTATAAATATCGAGCATGTAAAATCATGTTTTTTTTCATAATATGGAGATTTAATATGAAGGTTAAAAAAACAATAATCTTGCTGACGCTTGTCGTTTTTCTCGCAAGCCTTGCAAATGTATATGCAGGTGAAATGGATGATGCACTGGCAAGTGAAGATGCAAGTCAAATAGGAGTGTCCTCAACAGTCGAGGATAACCTCCAGGCAAGTGAAGAAAATGCTATGGTGGAACAAACAGGTAATCACTATGCAGATAAACTTTCAAGCTCAGGGGAATTTGATGAGCTTCAAAAATTAATTGATAATGCTTCAGACAATGGCATAATCAATTTTGAGCATAATTACACCTACACAGTAGGTACAGACACTATAACTGAGGGAATAAGTATAAGCAAGAACTTAACAATCAACGGTAACGGATTTGCAATAGACGCACAGGGCAAATCAAGGATCTTCAATATTGACGGCGGCACAAATGTGCTTTTAAACAATATCCTATTCACAAACGGATTTAGCGAAGGCAACGGTGGAGCAATACTTGCATATGGTAACGTGAATATTGCAGGGTCCAGTTTCATCAACAACACAGGATATGATGGTGGTGCAGTTTACTTCTCCGATGCTGGTAATGTGACAGATTGTAGTTTTTCAGACAACACTGCAACAGGTTACGGCAGTGCTGTCAGGATGCTTTCCGGTAGTGTGTCAAATTCTAATTTTACAGACAACATGGGAGATCATGGTGCTGTCAATATGGGTTCAGGAAATGTGTCAAATAGTAATTTTGTAAATAATACTGCTTCTAATGATGGTGGTGCAGTTTACATCTTTAAAACAGGTGCTGTGACAAATTGTACTTTTACAAACAACACTGCAAAAAGCGGTAATGCAATTTTTATTAGTAAAGGTAACATTTCCGGCTGTGACTTTAGGAATAATTATATAAGTAAAGGCGCAATTCATTCAGTATCCGGAAATATTACTTTGTCCAATAATATTTTGGATGATAATGATGTTATAGAGAGTAATAATTTCGCATATATTCAAAATTTAATAGACAAGGCCAATAGCGGGGATACAATCTTAATAAATGGATCATATTATGGTTTTGGAATACCAATCAGAGTTACAAAAAGTTTAACATTAATTGGAGAAAATAATGCAACATTAGATGCAAAAAATCTATCAAAAATATTTTATATAACTGCAGACAAGGTTGAAATTAAAAACATACACTTCACAAACGGATACTCACAAAACGGAGGTGCAGTTTACTTCAATAAAACCGGTATTGTGTCAAATTGTACTTTCACAAACAACACTGCAAATGAGGATGGTGGTGCACTCTACTTCAATTGTTCCGGCACTGTTGAAAATTGTAATTTTACTAACAACAAAGCAACTGGAGATTACGCTTGTGGTGGTGCAGTTTGCTTCTTGAATACTGGTACTGTGTCAAATTGTAATTTTGTTGATAACAAAGCAACTGGAGATTACGCTTGTGGTGGTGCAGTTTGCTTCTATGATGAGGGTAGTGTGTCAAATTGTAATTTTACTGATAACACTGCAGACTATGCTGGTGGTGCAGTTTGCTTCTTGAATGGTACTGTGGCAAATTGTAATTTTACTGGCAACACTGCAACTAGATATGGTAGTGGTGCAGTTTACTTCTTGGATCAAGGTACCGTGACAAATTGTAATTTTGTTAATAACTCTGCTTCTACTCATGGTGGTGCGGTTTACTTCTATGGTGAGGGTAATGTGTCAAATTGTAATTTTACTGGCAACACTGCAACTGGAGATGGTGGTGCTATCAACATGGGTTCTGGTAGTGTGTCAAATTGTAATTTTATTAATAACACTGCAGGTAAATCCGGCGGAGCAGTATGTGTTGATGAGGTTTACAATGCTTCTAAAATCGACTCAACATTCATTGACAACCATGCAAATAACGGTGGAGCAATATACTTCAACGGAGGAATAAGCAATGTCACAATCAGCGGTCTTTATAAAGGCAATGTTGCTCAAAGAGGTGGTGGTGCGATATTTGTGCGTGGAAAATCCATGAACAATAATTTCACTGCTGATTTTATAGCTAATGAGGCTAGAGCTGCCAGTGGTGGAGCAGTATTTATTTATAATCATGCTGACAATAACACATTTGAAGGCAGTTTTGCTGACAATTATGCTATCTACGGTGGAGCAATGTTTTTCTACAACAAGGCAAACAGTAATGTATTCAATAGTGAATTTGTAAATAACACTGCTAAATCCTGCGGTGGTGCAATCTTTTTCTACAACACTACTGATGGAAATAACTTTACAGGTGATTTTACTGCTAACAGTGCTTTAGGTGAGGTTGATGAGAGTGTTGGAAACGGTGGTGCAATAACATTTAAGGACACTTCATCCAACAGTATCTTCGCTTGTGATTTCATTAATAACACTGCTAATTTGAACGGTGGGGGCGTAAACTATCGCCAAACTCCATACAACATAACATTCAACAGTAATTTCATAAATAACACTTCTCCTAGAGGTGGAGGAGTTAATTTCTTTGATACATTTGAGAATGTAATATTCAATGGTGATTTTGTTGGAAACTCTGCTCTCAAAGGTGGTGCAATCGCTGTTGTTGACGGTATTATTGAAGGTGTCACATTCACCGATAACCGTGCTGAAGAAGGTGGTGCGGTTTACATTAACGGTACCGGTGAAGTGTCAAACTGTATTTTCACCAACAATACTGCAACTGATGAGTATAGTGGTGGAGGTGCCGTCTACATCGGTTCAGGTAATGTGACTGACAGCATTTTCATATCCAACAGGGCAACCAGTGCTGGCAGTCTTGGAGGTGCAGTATTAATTAAAAATTCAGGTAATGTGACTGACTGCAGATTTGAAGATAACTTCGCAGGCTTTGGTGGAGCTGTCGCAGATGAATTTAATGTTAATGTGAATAATTGTGATTTCACAGCTAACCGAGCATCAGTTGAGGGCGGTGCTCTCTATATGGGTTCAGGTAATATTGTAAATTCCAATTTCGCCAACAACAATGCAAGTGATGAGGATAGTGAAGGTGACGGTGGTGCTGTTTACGTTGACAGGAATGTTACTGTGGTAAATTGTAATTTCACAGGCAATAAAGCTTATAGGGGTTCTGCAATTTACTTCTGGGTTATTGGGGATTTCAAATACGTCAGGTCCATTTCCCATTCTACTTTCCTGAACAATAGGGCAAGTATGGATTCTTTATCTCCATTTACTTTAACAGTCAATGAAAATAATATTGAAATCGCTTTTGAGGGTTACGACAACCTTTTAAATGCAATACTGTCCAGAAAGATGAGTGATGTCAACATCACAAACGTTACTTACTGGGGAGCTAATGGTGTTGAAAACACAGGGGATGCCACCATTGTGCCTGCCATGTTATATACTGAAGCAGGTCAGAACGTCACAGTTTCAGGTCTTGTTAACGGTGAGCCTCTAAATCTCAGTGCAGTTACAAATGCTGAAGGTAAAATTGTTTTAAATATTAGCGCAGGGGATAATTATTTCCTCACTGTTCGCCACGACGCAGATTCATACTACTCTGAAGGTGAAAAAACATTCACAAACATGGCTTTCAATGTGAATGTTGTCTCTCAGACAACCTCAAACAGGACTGTTAACCTTACTGCAGAATCCAATATTTTAAGTGAAGTCATGCCTGGTAACTTGGTAGACTTACGGCGGTAACGGTACCTGGTGGGCAATGCATACATTCGATGAATGTGCGGTTTACAAAGTCAATGCAAGCTATGTCGGACTGGAGAATGTAGTTGTTAGGAATGGGACTGTTACTGTTTTTAAAGCACTTTCTAAATTTTCAGATGTTGTCGTAATGAGCAATAATGTTACATTGACCTTGTGTGATGAGAACGGAAATCCGATTTCAGGCGCAAATATTACATATGCTATAGATGGCGTTTCTAATGCTACTGTCAGTGATGATAACGGATCATTTGTTATTGTTGCAGCTTCCGGAGCTGAAATATTTGTCGATTATGCGGGCAGTGAGGATTATGTCGGGTCTAATATTACAATTAAATTGGCTACTCCTCAAAGACAGTCCACAGTTATTGTAGGAGAGGACTTCACACAGTACGCA
>NZ_OMWA01000031.1 GCF_900314615.1 uncultured Methanobrevibacter sp.
TACTACAGACAAACCAACCCAGAAAAAATAAAGAAATTATACAAGACCAAAAATGGAATTCTAACATTTTTAGACTTCCAAATGCAAAACTGGACACAATCACATAAAAATTAAATAAGGCTATAAAATTTTACAGACTCATTTTTTTCAAAAACACCACTCAAAAAACTATCCATATAATTACAATAACGATTAATTAAATTATAACTTAACAAAAATTAATCAATTTAATCAAACATTATTTCAAGATAAATTACACTTATTCTAAAAAAATTAATGTTTGAATAATTTCATCTACATGTACAGAGTAGTTTTTTAGAATTTAATAAAAAAAGAAAAAAAGATAGAGATGAAAATCTCTATTTAATTGTTATTTTAACTGATTTGCTTGCAGCTTTGTAAGTGTTGTCACCAGCATATTTAATGGAAGCAGTGAATTTGCCTTTTTTGGTTATTTTAAGGCTGAATGTTGCCTGACCTTTAGCGTTTGTTTTTGCTGTGTAGGTTTTTCCATTAAGTTTAAGGGTGACTTTTTTACCTTTAGCAAGGTATGTTTTTCCATCGATGGATGATCCTTTGATGGTTTTTAAAGTTACAGTGTATTTTTTGGTTTTCGCAGTAGCTTTAAATGTTTTTGCGCTTGCAGAAATTGAGGTAGTTTTCTTGTTGATAGTAACTTTGTGTACAGCCATAGAAGCGTTGTAGTCCTTATCACCTAAGAATACCAGTACAAATGTGTATAAACCTGCGTTTTTCAAGTTAATTTGAACACTTGCATAACCGTTTGCATCAGTGGTTCTGTTTAATGTAACACCATTGTAACCAATATAGATTGTTTTATTTACAAGAGGATTACCATTTTCATCTAAGAGCTGGAATGTGAAGTTTCCACCACGTTCTCCTTCATAGTAATCACAAGCATATTGTGTGAAGTCACTGCTCATTATAGTAGTATTGGTTCTTGCAGGAGCAATATCTTTTAATATGACTGTTGCGTTTGAAGGTTTTAAGAAACTGTCTCCATCAAATGATATTTTAATTTCAGCATTGGTCAAATTAGTGATTTTGAAAACACCATTACTGTCAGTTTGGGTTGTGTAGTTTACACCATCTACAGAGTAATTAATAGTATCTTTTGCAATTGGATTTCCATTAACATCAGTCAAAGTACCGGTAATATTGCAGTTACCGTATACTTCATCAATAGAAATCATAGTTGCAGCCTTATTTTCAATTACAGGAGTGTTATTGTAAACTTCAGAGTTAGCAGCATTGGTTACACTGTCATCGCCTGCGAATTTTTTACCTACAAGGTAGTTATCATGTACGGATGCAGCAGTGTCTCTGACATCAATTGCATAATCTGCAGTGGTTTGAATATTGTTGTTAGTGATTGTTGAATTACCTTGAACAACTTTAATACCTGCAGTATCAGTACCGAATGCTTCCCATACACTTTCAGTACCAACATTGGAAGCATTAGATAAAATTTGAGTATTGTCAACAGTTAATTTGGATCCTCTGTAAGCAATACCAGTAGTGTAGTTACCGTTTACAGTAATGCCTGAATCAACAATATTACTTTCAACATCACCTAAAGACATACCGATTACGAGATATGCTTCACCGACAATGTCGTTTCCGGTGTAGTTTACAGAAACATTCTGACCGTTCATACCTGAATAGACAGGATAAGCAAGTTGTGCTCCTTTTGCGATAATACCGTTGTCTTTAACAACACCAGTAGCAGGACCTTCAATATCAATACCGTTAGCATAATAATTATCAGATTCGGCTGTAATGTTGTTTGCTTCAACTGTGAAGTTTTCTCCAGAAATTATGAGACCATAAATGTAGGTGTGACCTTTAGCATTGATTTCATTATCAGAAACAATTGCATTATCACCTTTAACGTCAACAACATAAATAGTATCGTAACTACCTACAACATCACCATAGGTTACATTTACCTTATTGAGTGAGAATACCGGATTGTCAGTGCCTTCAATAACAATACCTTCACTGATAGGGAAAGATACCCAATTGCCGGAACCTGAAGGAATTTCAAACCAAGGAACATAACTGGAAACTAAATCCAAAGTAAAGTTATTTGCTATAATAGAAGTACCAGTAACATTGTTTACATAAACAGCATTGTTAACACCAGTACCTTTAGTAGCACCCTGATAATCAATATTATTTAAATTAAGGAATAAGGATGCAGCATCAATAGCAAAGATAGCGTAAGCATTTTGATCGTCATTACCAACAACATTTATGAAGTTATCGAATATGTGAGCATCAGTCTCAGCGCCTTCTATGTGAATACCTTTTCCAGGAGTTGCAATAGTGTTGTTTTCAATTACAGCAGTACCATTAATAACTTTAATACCGACAGCTTCAACACCGAAATTCTCCCAAACAGTTAAATTACCTTGTTCTGTTGAACTTAAAACAATGTAGTTACCTGTTGCATTTATGCCAGAACCTCTGTAAGCGATACCAGTGGTGTAATTACCATCCAATATAATGGAGTTATCTTTAACATTGGATTCAACATCACCTAAAGACATACCGAATACATTGTAACCTTTACCAGTAATTGTGTTGTTTTGATATAAAGCAGATACATTCTGACCATTCATACCTGAATAAATAGCATAAGCAGACTCTACACCAGTAACATCAATAGTGTTATCATATACAACACCGGTAGCAGGACCTTCAATATCAATACCATTAGTATAATAATTATCAGATTCAGTAGTAATAGTATTAGAGTTTATATTGAAGTTATTACCTGATAAAATAATACCATAAATGTAAGTATGACCTTTAGCATTGATTTTATTGTTTTCAATTAAAGCATAATCAGAATTCTTAAAGTCAACAGCATAAATAGTATCGTGATTACCTATAACATCACCGTAAGTAACAGTCACATTATTTTCCCTAAATTGAACAGCTTCACTGGAATCAAATACAATACCTTCAGATACAGGGAAAGATGTCCAATTACCGGAACCTGTAGGAATTTCAAACCAAGGAACATAACTGGAAACCAAATCTAAAGTGAAAGTGTTACCAGTAAATCTAGCATCAGTAGTGTTGTAAATATAAACAGCATTATTAATTCCAATACCAGCAGTAGTACCCTGATAGTCAACAGTGTTATTGTTAACAATTAAACTTGCTAATTCATCAGCGTAAAGAGCATAAGCATCTTTATCAGCATTACCAACAACGTTAATGAAGTTACCTTCTAAAGTAGCACTAGTTTCATTACCGGTTAAAACAACACCTTTTCCAGGAGTTGCAATAGTGTTGTTAGCAATAGTAGCATTGCCTGCAATTACAAGAATACCTCTAGCTTCAACACCAAATCCTTCTTGGACAGATTCGTTACCTTGTTCAGAAGAAATTAAAACAAATCTGTTGCCATCTACATTTAAAACATCAGTTCTAGCAGCAAGACCTGTAGTATAATTACCTTCAAGATTAACAAAGTTATCTTTAACATTGGATTCAACATCACCTAAAGAGAAACCAAAGATATTGTAAGATTTACCTGTGATATTGTTATCAGTATAGTTAGCACTAACAGTTTTACCATTCATACCAGAATAAATAGCATAAGCACTGTTTACAGCACTAACATCAATATTATTGTTTTCAACTACACCAGTTGCAGGACCTTCAATATCGATTCCGTTAGCATATAATACGCCGGTAGAAGTAATGTTATTGCCGCTGATTGTGAAATCATCACCAGATATGATTATACCATAAATATAAGAGAAACCATCAGATATTATTTCATTATTGGTTATTAAAACATCATCGGACTCAGATACATCTACAGTATAAATTGTATCCCAATCACCAGTAACATTTCCATAGGTAACATTTATTAAATTTCCGTCTAAAATAGCACCATCAGAATTTTTAATAACAATTGCTTCACTCATAGGAGCACTTACCCAATTACCAGAACCTGCAGGCTCTTCAGCCCATCCAACAGCAGCGGAAACAAGGTTTGCAAATATTTGATTGTTAAAAATTGTTGCATTTTTAGAACTGGTTATGCGAACAGCATTATTATTATAATAACCGTTGGTTCTACCACCATATGCAATAAATGAATTTATAAACTTGAAATCATCAGAATACATTACTTCAATAGGAATTGCACCTGCACCGCTTTGGTCATCTGTAAATACAATATTTACATTGTCAATTAAAACATCAGAAGTATGATTTTCTTCACTTCCAGCAACGAAAATAGAATTTACACCTTTATTTTGAATAATTGATAAATTTCTCAATATAACATCACTGGAATAAATTTCAAAGTTTGGATCGTTGAAAAATCCGCCGGTTAATGTGATAGCACGTTCAACAGTTAAATTCAAATTATCAAAAGTACCGTTAAATACAATTTCATCTGCAGTTACATTTTTATACAACTGACCAGAATCATCTATATACTGACCAATAGTTTCCGGAGTAACTACAGCTGCGGAACTTTCATTTGCGCTTACATCTTGAACATCTTGTTCAACCGCAAGCGGTTCATCGATAGTTACTTCATCATCAATAGCTACAACATCAGTAGCATTATCTGCAGCAAAAGTTGCTCCAACAGATAACATTACGAAGCATAACATGATTAATGAAATAAATAAAGTTTTTGACTTAATAATTACACCTCATATTATATATAAATTATAAAATAGTCTAATAAAATTGATAAAATAATGACTATTGTGTAATATATTATTTTAAAATTATTTAAATTTAATTAAAATAAGATTGAAAAAAAAGTAAAATAAAGGTTAAAACCTTTATTTTTTAATTGTTAATGTGGTTTTTACTGTACATCCACCATAAGAAGATGATATCGCATATTTGCCTACTTTTAAATTTTTAAGTGTTAAAGTAGCAATACCTTTGTTATTGGTTTTTGCAGTGTATTTTTTATTTTTAACCTTGAAGGTAACTTTCTTATTCTTTAAGATTTTACCTTTACTGTTTACAACTTTAACAGTGTATTTAATGGTTTTTGCTTTCTTTTTAGAAAGGCTTTTAGCGATTACAGTAGGTTTGAATGTAATCTTATTGGATACCTTATGAAGACCGCATGTAGCAGTAATTGTGTATGAACCTGCAGCCAATTTTACAGTATATGATGCATAACCATTTTTATCAGTGTTAACAGTTTTGGTTTTACCGTTAATCTTAAATGTTACTGCTTTTCCTGCAATGGCTTTTTTATCTGCATTCAAAATCCTAACTTTATAGGTTACTTTATTGCCGTAATATACAGTATAAGCCTTGTTGCCTGTGATTGAAATTTTTTCAACTACATTCAATATTGAAGATGTGTTAGCATCATTGTAGTAATCTACAGAGGCAACATTAGAGATTATATCATAATCGCCAATATCCAAAGACACATCGACATCATACATAAATTTTGCAACACCATTTTTATCTGTTATCGCATTTCCTAATACGTAAGATCTGCCCGCTGAATTAATTCTGTTAAATACAACTTTAGCGTTAGAGATTGGATTTCCAAATTCATCCAGGACTGTTGCAATAAAGTTTCCAGATCCTCCCTGTTCTATTGAGACATCACCAACAGAGATAACGATATTTCCCTTGATTATAGAAAATTCCAATACTGAAGTCATGGTTTTGTAGTTATCCTTTGAAATTATGGCTTTAAATGTTGAATACTGTGCAGGAGTATAGGTTTCATCAAACTGATATGTAGCAGTGGCAATTCCATCTGAAACAGTTGACTGAGCAAATAAGTTTCCATCAGCATCATAGAATTTTACAACAGCTCCATCCATGATTTTATCCAATGTTAATGTAAACTCACCAGCACCCCTGTAAACAACATCAGGAACACTTACAGACAGCACTTTAGCATCGTGCACATAGTTATCTGAAACATTATTATTATCACTGTTACTTACTGCCTTATTTCCAGTACCTTTTTCACATTCAAGATAGTTATCTGAAATGACATTTGAAGCAGCCGCATCATCAACTAAAATTGAATAACCTGTAGCGGAGGTGACATTATTGGAACAAATCTTGTTATCTGTGGAATTATCCTTTAGATAAATACCGGCATTGCCGACTCCAAGTGAATCCAAGTTTTTGAAGCTTAAACTTTCACCATTTCCTTTAGCTTTAACGACATTATTATTAATTTCATTATTTTTACCGTTGGAAATTAAAATGCCGTAAACTTGCCTTCCTTCACCTGCAATAACATTTTCATTAATGATATTATCGCTGGATGAAATTAAATCGATACCATAGATTGCTTCAGAATTTAAGTTTAAGGTATTGTTTTCGAGTGTTGACTTTTGAGACATTTCCAAAGTAATTCCATAGCTTACCGGTGATTTTAAGTTGACAGTATTGTCTTTCAAGATAGTGTCTTCAGATGAACTGCCGACAATCAATCCGGTTGTGAAATATGGACCGTCAAGAGTAATTTCATTTCCTTTGAATGTATTGTTGGAAGCACCTTGGCCTTCAGGAGCAGTGTGGCCGGTGTTATATCCTAAAACACCCATACCATAAATATAATTGTCATTTGCCTTAATGTAGATGTTATTATTTGAAAATACATTATTGTGACTGTTGAAGTATAAGTCAATACCGACTAGTGAATTTGTAGAGTTGTCTTCACCGGTTGTTGCATGCACTGAAGATAATTTTGAAGTGACATTTACGTCATTTCCAGAAATTACGTTGTTTGATGAGTATAATAATAAAATTCCATAAGTCTGATAAATTTCTGAAATGACATGTGCTTCACCCATGCTGTATTCAGCACCGTCAATGCAAAGCTCGTTACCGTCAATACAATAAGTCTTGCCGTCAATAGTCAGCTCATTACCGTCAATGCAGTAAACTTTACCGTCAATTGTAAGTTCATTGCCGTCAATGCAATAAGTTTTACCGTCTAAAACAAGTTCTTCACCGTCAATGCAATATGAATGACCATCAATTACAAGCTCATTACCGTCAATGCAATATGATCTGCCGTCGATAACCAATTCATTGCCGTCAATGCAATAAGATTTACCATCAATTAAAAGTTCATTGCCGTCAATACAGTACTGTTTTCCGTCAATAGTTATTTCATTACCATCTATGCATTTTTCAGGTGAAAATGAATAAATTTCACCGGTTCCGATTGTTTTAATAGTGTTGTTTGCAAAAGTACAGTCCTCAGAAGCATATGAAAGTAAAGTAAATGTTAAAAAGTCTCCTTCAGAAGTTAACTCATTGTTAATTACTTCCACATCTGTTGATTCCAAAACATAAACTGCATAAGCAGCTTTAGGGTCACTGACAGTAATCTTATTGTTAACGATTCTGACACCGGAAGCCTGATTTGTGAAAATTCCCCATGCATTAACCCTGTTTGCATCTCTGTTGATGATTGTTAAATTTTCTATCAGTACTCCTCCGGATGTTACTTTAAATGTGGAATTATGGAATATTGGATTTTTACCAGTTATTTTAACGCTTTTAGTTACATAAATAACTTTGT
The DNA here is from genome assembly GCF_900314615.1 of uncultured Methanobrevibacter sp. Taxonomy (NCBI): domain Archaea; kingdom Methanobacteriati; phylum Methanobacteriota; class Methanobacteria; order Methanobacteriales; family Methanobacteriaceae; genus Methanobrevibacter; species uncultured Methanobrevibacter sp. Next base: position 7,586 of record NZ_OMWA01000031.1, read on the forward strand.
CGTTAAATGTTCCGTCGAATTCCAGTATGTCCCCATCATTAACAGAGGAGGTTAAACCACCATTATCGTTAATGTATTCTGCGAAATTATCAGGAGTGATTTTAATTGTGGTGCCTTTAAAAATGTATGTCGGTTTTGAAGTATCAATTACTCCGGCAGGAGTGTTAATTGCCTTTCCGAAAACTTCATTGGATAAAATGTCAATATTTGAAGTAGATTCCCTTACTCCACTGGCATCAATAGCAACTTTATTTCCTGTTATGATAGTGTTTCCTATAACAGTAACATTTGAAGGCATTCTTTTGGAACTTAATTTTTCAATTAAGATACCGACACCGGATTCGGAAGTAATATTATTGTTTTCAACTAAAAGACCTGATCCTTCATCTTTTTCATAAATACCTGAACCTGAGACTGTGTAAACTGTATTGTTTCTAATTTCCACATTGGAACCGCCTGCATTGATTCCCCTACCAACTTTTGTAACGTTGATCCAATTGTTTTCTACAACGGAATTATCAATTGCAGAGATTCCTGCACCTGTTGAAATTATTTTAGCACCAATAATTTTATTGTTTACAATTGTGGAATAATAAGCACCAACAATACCGTATTCACCTCCGGTTTCAACACCAACGTGATTATAGTCAGCACCAGTAATATTTACAATAGTATTGCTGTCAATGATATTTCCATAACCTGATGTGGAAATACCTCTGTAACCCCTAATAACAGTATTGGATTTAATGGTATTGTTGTTTCCCATTATCTGAATATTATAACTCCAGGATGTAGCCAAAACATTGCATCTGACAGTGTTGTTATAAATTACATTAAAATTAGAAATTCCTCCCCTGTTAATTCCACCGGAATAACTTGATAAATATATACCGTTAGCGTCATCCACTTCAACATGATTGTCAGCTATATAATTATAATGTGAACCGCTGACAATTAATCCAGGTGTGGATCTGGTACCGTGGCCGTATGTAACCCCATATGATTTTAAATCGTTTCCGGTAACATTATTATAATTTGCACCGTTGATTATTGAAATCGGATATGAAGACTTACCTGTATTTTTTATAATACAGTCTTTAATTGTACAGTAGCTAGCAGAATTTAATATAACGCCGGAGGTGTCACCTTTTGTATTTACAATATTCAAATTGGATATTGTACTTCCGGATGCTCCGCTCAATATAGTAATCATAGAGTTTTTCATATTATTAGAAGAAGTTCCGACAATATTTACAGGTTTAGTTAATGTAAATTTTAAATCGGATAAAGTACCGTCCAAATAAATTGTATCTCCTTCATTAACAGTGGATTCAACAAGATTTCCCTTGTTGTCAAAATATTTCAGATAGGTACTTTGTGTAATTGTGTGAGAATTAGCTTCTAAAATTTCGTTGTTTGAAGCTGAATAAAGATTTTCATCAGCTCCTTCAATTGAATTTTCAGATATTTCCAAAATATCTGAATTAGCATTATTATCAGTCAGATTTACATCCTCAGAAGCGCTGACCGCACCGACATATAATAAAACTAACAGTAATAAAACTAAAATGTTAATTTTTTTAACCATTATTATACCTCATCATTTTAAATTTAATAAATTATAAAAAATTTTTATTAAATGAAACTTTAAAAATTTTCTATTATATTATTAGTTATGATAAAATATAATATTTAAAAATAACTAAAAAATAAAAAAAGTTGATGATTAAATTAATAATCATCATATTCGTTGTCTTTGTTGTTTCTTACATATCCAACCAGGAATATTGCAATTAATATTATTACTGCAATAATTACAAATACCGGCATGCTTGATTCAGTTGAACTTGCAGATTTGGATGCTGATTTTTCAGAAAGTTCATATGACTTTGCACCACCAGCGCCGTCTCCTCCGGATGAAGCATCCTGAGAATTCTGTGAATCCGCATTGGATTTTGCATCTCCTGTTGTGGATGGGTCTTCACCGACTGCAGTTCGACCGCCCGCATTTGATCCGTCAGATTCTGATTGCTGGGAAGTGCTGTTTGACAGCTGATTTGCTTTTTGCTGGCCGTCATCACCATCACCAGTATTTCCGTTTTTGTTACCTTCACTACCCTGTTTGTTGAAATCTTCATCCATTTGATATAATGGGTCAGTGTTTGTTGCCTGAGCGAGGATTTCTGCGAATTTTTGTTTTTGTGCAGGGGTTAGGGAACTTAACTGAATGATTTTTGCATTCCATGCAAGGTTCTTACATGTGTGGTGACAACATGCTACACCATATTCAATTACACTTTGCATATATGCGTCGACCAGTTTCTGAACTGTTGATGCATCTCCGTCCCAGAGTCCTTGTTCAGCCATATATATTTGCCAACCGGCCATGGACTGTGCTGCAGGAGCTAAAGTAGCATCATTAGCACCGGCAAGTGCTTCAAGATTACGTTGAGCCAATTGGTCACCCAGTTCCTTGTTGAGTTTTTCACCGCTTAGAACCAGAGAACCGTACATGTTCTGCATGTTTGATGCAAGAGCATTCATACCTCCGGCGGTTTTGGATAATATTCCATAATATTTAGGATTTAACAGTTTGCTACGAATTTCGAAATCAATTTCCTGTTCATAGGTCCTTGAAATGTAATTGTTTTTGTTCCTGATATCAAAGAATGCTGTATCAGGTTTATTTTTACCTGACTGTTTTTTCAACATATTAGCAGCATTGTATAAACCACCGAACCAGTCATAGTAATCATCGGAATCGAATAATCTCCATGAACTGTCGAAGTTTTGAGTAATCACATCAACTTTTTCAAGCAAATACTTATAGTTTTCTTTTTCTTTTTTAACAACAATGTTTCCTTTTTCGTCCAATGTCCAGGAATAGGATACTTTGTTTAAATATATATCCATTGCATAGTCATTTACAGATGAAATATTCCAGTCTGCAGTATTAGGCAATAGATTTGACATACCGGTTCCTTCTAATACATTACCTGGAAGACCAAATAACCTATCCAAAGTAGGATTTTCAGCATAATGTTTTTTAACATAGTTGTTGGTTTCATCCTCACCGGTAGCATTTACAGCCATATTAACAGCTCTAAGCATCCATGTAATCCAATCCTTGTTGTTTGTAACCATACTTGCAAATACATCTATTCTAGGCCTATTAACAACAGAACCATCATTTAAAGTTATGTTTAAATCACTTAATGGAATCTGTTCTACATCAAGCACTTTTCCATTGTCCGCCCAAACTGGTTTACAACCTAACAAGTATAGGAATTCAGCTACACCTATACCTTCTGTCCTGGATATCTCTGTACCCCATAAGATTAATGATGTTAACTCTGGCCATTTACCATGTTGTTCATAGTAATTAGCTAATAGCATGTCAACGATTTTAACAGCGGATTCAAATGCCGCATGAGATGGCATTCTTGTAGGGTCAGATGCATAACCGTCAAATCCTGTAGGTATTGAATCACCGTATGATGGATCAGCGAATAAACCTGATTTTACATAACGTCCGGATAATGCAAGCATGATTGCATTCCATTCGTTGTTATTTTGGATATTTGCTATGATATCTTCACAGTAGAGTGTTGAATTGTATAATGCAGTACCTTCCTTAATTCCGAATTTCTTATTCAGGTCTTTGGCAGAACTTCCGTTGACCAATGAAGAAGAATAATTCATCATGAATGCCTTTATAGCATCAACTTCCTTAGTATACTTGAAATTCTTCAGCATGTCCTTGTAAAAGCTTAGTCCTTTCAGTTTAGGATATAAGAACTCTACCAGCTGGTCATAAATTTTTGTCTGGGAAGTTACAATTGTAACTACCTCTTCAGCCATTTCATAACCTGTCAGGACTTTACCCAAAGTATGAAGACCGTAAGTGTTGAAGTCATCTTCCATGTCATCAAGATAGTGATGCAAATCATCTATATAGTTTTGGAATGTTTCGTTTTTGGATGAGAAGTTTCTGAAACCTAATTCAGGAGCCAATTTTACAATCTTTTTCATATATTCATCCGCATTTGAAGTAACGTTAAGCGCCATCTGTTCTTTATAGTAATTAATGTAATTTTTTAAAGTAGTATAATTACCGTATAACTCAGATGAAACCATTGCAGGAGTCATGTGAGTAATCATTAATGCAGAACTTCTGTCACGAGCAACCATTGCTTCACCAGGGTTGGATACAATATAAGGATAGACTGTAGGAATTAATGTTAACTCAAAAGTCCAATCTCCCGGAAATGCGCCCAGATTTACACCAGGCAACCATTCCAATGTACCGTGGGTACCCATACTGACAATAGCATTCATCTTAGCGGTTTTTTGCATCCACTTATAGAATGCAACATATTGCTGGTGCGGAGGAATAACTAAACTGTGATAATCCTGGACTTCTTCCCATCCCCTACTAGGCTGGAAAGTGATAAATACATTACCGAACCAGACACCAGGAATGACTATATATTTATTTTTATATACCATTGCAGGACCTAAACCGTCTCCCCAATAGCCGGTAAGGTTGTTATATAATGAATCCCTAATGTCTGAAGTTAAATATTCAAAGTCCTTAAGAGATATCAATTGATGATGTGCCATCAAGTCATCCCAATTTTCTTCAACATATTTTTCAAGCAAACCTGAAGCCCATGATCCCTTATTGTTCATGTCGAAAATAATTCTAGTCAAATTGTATAATGAAACCAGATGAGTGAATGACCCATTGATTTGGTAATTATTCTCGGAATTAATAAGGAATTGATAAGTATTGTTATAGTAGTTAGAATACTCGACTGAACCTCCAATGTCATAACCTTGAGCATATAATTGAAGAAGTAAATCATAAGCACTAGTAAATACATCTAAGTATGAAGCACCAATTTCTGCTTTACCAGGCGGATAATTATAAAGCATGATTGCAACTTTCTTGTCGGAATTATTCAAATCATGTAAATCAGCCCATTTACAGTTTAACTGCACCATCTTGTCAACACCGTCCTGAATCACATGAGAGTTACCGAAACTGTCAACCCAAGACAATGCCACCTGACCGAATACCCCTTCAAAACTAGGATATGTAACCATATAAGTCCATTCAACCTGTGCACCCAATTCAGATTTATAACTGTATTCGGATATTTCCACAATACCTTTCAATACATGTAGATCAATATCAGTCAAATCAGGCTCTGCAGTACCGTTAGCATAGTCAAGTGACCAGCTGCACAGTGAATTTACAGCAGAAATTCCCACTTTTGAGATATTGTTGATTCTGTTCAATATTGAAGACATCGGAGGCTGAGTTCCTGTTTTAAATACATTGAAAGCAGGTCTGCCGTTGGCTTCATAACCTCTGATTAATGCATCGGATACTTCTTCTCCACCATAATATGAGGCAATAGCTATGAATGATTTTGTAGGATTGAATTTAGCAATATAATCAGCTTCAAACCTTTTAAATAATGATGTAGGATCCAAAGTTTCAGTTAACCAAACAACATAATTTTCAGTCATCCAATTTAAACTACCGTCAGAACTATGGGTGTAACCCGGATTTTCATGAATCCACTTATTGATTAATTTTCCATCAGGGACTAAAGTATACATTCCCAAATCCGGATGATAGAAACCGCATTCCGGAGACATCAACGGAGCGTTATCTTCGTCAAGTGTAGGATTTGCATATTTTGATGGATTGATTAAGTAACGAACATAATCCAGATAATTTTTCATATTGCTCTGAAGAATATCTGATTCTGCAATATCTCTAGCTTGGAAATAAGAACCTATATATGTATTTTCAATAGTATCGTAAGTGTTATTTGCAGCGGAAGCTCCAACAACATGCAAACCTGTATTATTCAAGATCTGTTTTGAGAATACACTGAATGTATAAGCAACATTATATCTTGCATTTGCAGGTGATTTTGCCAAGAGCTCTTTTAAATATTGTCCTGTAAGAACACTGTATGCAGATTCTGAAAACATGTCTATGTGCATGAACTGAGCATATTCAACCAGCCACGCTCTGGACTTGTCGAAATCAGTAGTACTGATATAAGCTACCCTTCTTGACATGTTCATTAAAACGTCAACCTTCTCATTGTGGGAATTATAGTCAACTAGCAACAGGATATCCGGAGTAAACATTATATCTCTAATGGTTACAGTACCGCTCTTTTTTGTAAAATCGATGACATCCAGCTTTTGAGTCTCATAAGTAGAATAACTGACTTCCACATAATATTTAGCAGAACCAAGGTTTTTAATTGCAACATTACCTTTTGAATCTGTCTTGTGAGTTGAAATCAACTTATGATTGGAGTCAAATACCTTTACAGTAGCACCTTTAAGAGCAAATCCGTCCTCATCCCATGTTTTGGAATTTTCATTATACGAATCCCTTACATCAACAATATTAATTACATTATTGTTTGCAGACAAAATGGAATCATCTGAAACTTGAAGCTGATCTGTATCCTCTTGCGACGTTATTTCATCCAATTCAATTGGAGAGCCAACCATCTCAGATACAGTTTCATTATCTCCTGCAAAAACACAACTTACAGAAAATAGAAGCAATATAGAAATCATTAATGCAAATACTATTCGATTATTTAACTTTAGCGTATTTTCACCTCCTTTTCAACTAATTGATAAAACATAGCAACATAAATTTACTATAAGTTTAAATTTGATTTGAAAACATATAAATATTATTGAATTTCAGCAATATTTATAAAAATTTAAAAAAATACGCACACAAATAATATACATTTAAATACTAAAAACACCAAATAAGATTTGCTATTATGAAGAGGTGATAATATGCGTAAGAGTACAATAGGTATTGTTATTTTATCTATAATATTAGTTGGAATGATTATCCCTATAGGATTTTCAGGCCAAGCGGACTCTGTAGTAATCACTTATGGTGAAACTACATATGGAAATGCAAATTATAAAAATACTGTTGATACATTTTTCCAAAATCAGGCAAATGCTGATTTGAAAAATGCAAATTCAAAAGTTATAACAGCAAGTGAAGTAAATAAAATTGCAAGCACAATAACTGGAAAAACTTACGGATCAAATCAAATATTTTCCTCTGCTCTTGTTGATTTGAACGATAATGCAAAACTCCAAGTTAGTGTTGATAAATCAAAAATCACTACAATCACTGGAGATATGTACTTATCTGCATTAAAATCATCCGGAATTACAAGTGGACATGTTTACGTAACAAGTCCTGTAACAGCGACTGGTGAATCTGCGCTTGCAGGAATTATGAATTCATATGAAGTAGCTACAAATGTAGAAATTCCTGAAACAGTAAAAGAAGCAGCTAACAATGAAATTTACACTCAGGCAGAAGTTGTTCAAAATTCAAACGTCAGCTCTGAAAAAGTATCAAAATTGGTTGATGATGTTAAAGAAACCGTTAAAGAAGAAAACGTTACAGATCACCAAACTATCGTAAACATAATCAATAATTACACTGTTGTAAATAACATTAACATTACAAACAGTGACATTGAAAACCTTGCAAATGCTATTCTGCAAATTCAAAATGCGCAAGGAGATAAAAACAACTACGAATCACAGGTATCTGATATTTTAAACAATACAACCGGCAGTGATTCAGCAAATGATTTTTTAAGCGGAATATTTGGCTAAATATTCCCAATCATTTCTTTTTTTAAAAATTTATTTTTCAATTACCCTAATAGGTAATATAAATTATTTAACACAATATATAATTATATAGTGAAATTCTGTTGATATTATGAAATGGAAAATTGGCAATGTAAAAATCGATAATCAGGTAGTTTTAGCGCCGATGGCAGGAATATGTGATTCAGCATTTAGAAGAATAGTTAAATCCATGGGCTGCGGACTTATAGAAACCGAAATGGTTTCGACAAAGGCAATAATGTATAATGATTATCGAACTCAGGAAATGCTTTACATGACTGAAGAGGAACGGCCAATTTCCCAGCAGATATTCGGACCTGACCCAAAATCATTTGAAATAGCTTCAAGCCACATTTGCAAAACCATGAAACCTGACATCATCGATATCAATATGGGATGTCCTGTCAAAAAGGTTGCAATAAAAAGCGGAGCCGGAAGTGCACTTTTAAAAAATCCCGAAAAGGCCAGAAAAATTGTTGAAACCGTTGTCGAAAACGTTTCCATACCTGTTACTGTTAAAATAAGAAGCGGATGGGATCATAACAGCATCAATGCAGTTGAGATGGCAAAAATCATTGAAGACGCAGGAGCTTCAGCAATTACAGTTCATCCACGGACTAAAGAAGACAAATATGATGTAAAGGCAGACTGGTCAATAATTAAGGAAGTTAAGGATAACGTATCCATACCGGTTATCGGAAACGGAGACATATGGACCTGTTATGATGCCAAAAGAATGCTGGATGAAACAGGATGCGATGCAATAATGATTGGAAGGGCAATCAGAGGCAACCCATGGCTTGTAAAACAGTGCATTGATTATCTTGACAGCGGTATCGAACCTGAAAAGATTACAGCAGAGGAAAAAATCGCAATGGCAAAAAAACATGCCGAACTGCTTACAGAGCTTAAAAGTGAAGAAATTGCCATTAAAGAGATGAGGTCACATGCAGCATATTATCTGAAAAATCTTCCAGGAAGCTATGAAATCAAGCCAAAAATATTCAAGATATCAAAAAAAGAAGATCTGTTCAGCCTGCTTGATGATTATCTTGAGTCAATGAAAAATTTCAGAAAGTTTTAATGTTGAGCAATACAACAATATTTAAATATCTAAAATATAAATACCTATATGAAACGAATACTTATTTTATTGACAATGACACTAATCGTGTTAGGAATGGCAGTTGCAGAGGTAAGCGCTATAAGTGATGCTGAGACTGCAGCTAATGACATTTTAAACAAAAACAATACTGACAGCAAAGTGCTCGTAGTCTATTTTTCAAGAACCGGTGAAAACTACAATGTAGGTAATGTTGATGTTGGAAATACTGCAATGGTAGCATCCTACATCAAGGAATACTTAAAAGCTGACTCTTTTGAGATAGTTCCTATAGATAAGTACCCTGAAAAATATGATGAATGCACCGAAGTTGCACAAAAAGAAAAAGATGACAATGCAAGACCAAAGATTCAGGGAAAGATCAATAATTTCGATAGCTACGACACAGTATTCATAGGTTATCCTATTTGGTGGGGAGACCTCCCTATGATAATGTATACATTCATGGAAGAATATGACTTCAACGGTAAAAACGTAATCCCGTTCAACACTCATGAAGGATCAGGGGATGCCGGAACATACCAGTCAATACAGTCAAAGCTTCCGAATGCAAAAGTAAATACCAAAGGCCTTGCGCTTGACGGCAAAACTGCCAGAAGTGATGACGGTAAACAGCAGACAATAGACTGGTTAAAAGGATTAGGATACTAGTGATTTGATGAAAAAGATAATCGTAGACATATTGATGTTTATACTGATGTTAGTGGAGTTTTCCAAAGTGCATCTTCCACCGGAAAATCATGAAATTGTTGGAATATGCCTGTTCGTACTGGTTATCATTCATTTGATTTTAAACAGAAAATACATCAGAGCAATACCTAAAGGAAAATATAACCTTAAACGTAGTGCTCTTTTAATCATCAATGTGGCTTTTATGATTGTCTTTTTTTCAACAATCATATTCGGTTTGCTGTCCAGCCAGAAAATACTGACATTTTTAAATATTGGAAGCCTGACTGCAGTTTACCTTCACAAGATTCTTGCTTATCTCTCTTTGATACTTTTAGGCATTCATTTGGGAGTAAATCTAAGTGGAATGTTCAATAAGATTGAAGAAAAAATAAGCAATAGAAGCGTACTTTACTTAATCTACATTATTTTAATCGTGCTTGGAATATATTCATTCATTGATGTTGACTTTTACAACCATCTGATTGGAAATTACGGTTTCAGCCTGGTTAGAGGAAATCTGATTACTTCAATTTTAGAGTATTTAAGTATAACCGTGATGATTACATTAGTTGTGAATTTGATTTATAGGCGAATTTAATGGGCAATGCCTAATTGTAATCTAGTTTTAAAAAAAAGAAATTAAATGCAAAATAATTAATATTATGGCATGTTAAGAGTAACCCACCTTCTGTTTAACAGCATTCATCTTAGCGTGCTACCTTGCCTCATACAGGTTGTCATCGGCACCTTTGCTCTTGCATCCTACGGAATGGCCGTTTCACCGCTTCTTTTAATGTCCTCAATTAAATATCATCGTCTACCATTAAAAGCCGTGTCGTTTCTGCTCCAGAGTCATACTTCTCAGTATACGTTTTTCAACGCCGTAGTTCTGTGTGATGGGCGGAGTTTCCTTAGTTTAAAAAACCAGCAGCTGTCTTTAACTTGCCATAAAAATATTAATTAAAAGTAGCAGGGCCTAGATTTGAACTAGGGATCTCGGGGTTATGAGCCCCGCGGGATCACCAGACTACCCCACCCTGCTATAAGATAAAAGTAGTATTATAACTATATTTAATTATTGCTTTGATAATATATAAACCTTTCGATAAATGAAGAAAAAATCAAAGAAAATAAATTATTTATTTTCTAATGATTCAATTCTTTTATCCAAATCATTTAATTTTTCTTCAGTAGATTTCTGGAATTCTTCAGAAGATTTTTTAAATTCTTCAAAACTTTTATCTAAACTATCTACATTAGCAGTAGTTTCTGTAAATTTTGATTGAAGTTTTTCCAAATCCTGTGTAGTAGCTAAACCCCAGTTTTGAATCAATTCATCACTTTTCTCATCCAAAAAGGCATCTATCTTTTTAGAAAATGAATCAGTGTTTAAGTCAATATCGCTTAATTTGATTTTGATTCTGTTTCCCATGGAATCCTTATTTTCTTTAGGAGCTGGTGGTTCATCTTTGGTTAAGTCATAACCTGTACCACTGGATCCGCCTAAAATCTGATTCATATGAGCATCAGCACTGGTTGGCACATAACTACGTAGTTTATTCATAGTTCCAGGACTATTTACTAAATAATAATAAACCAAGATTACAATTGCAACAATTAATATAATTACAGCAACCGCTTCCATAGCATCCATGTTACCACCTATTTATTCATTTTTCGAAGTTTTTCTTCTTTTTCTTCAATTTCTTTAAGCATTTTTTCTAATTTTCTCTGTTCAGTTTCAGCTTCGAGTCTTGCTAATCTTTCATTAATTTCAGAGTGCAAGTAACCGACATTGCTTCTTACTTCAGTAGTAGATTGTCTGATAGCTGAAAGACTGTCTTGTTGCTCCTGCGGTAAAGGAATTGGATTATCCATTAATCTTTTAGATTCAATATCTTTTTCGACCATGGACATTTTTTTAAGTTCAATTTCTTTTTCAAGCATTAAAATAGAGTTTTTAGATTGCGCAACTTTTCTCCATTGGAAAACAATTATAATCAGGACAATAGCAATAATAATTATGATAATTAAAGAAAAAACCATTGTATCATTTGCCAGCAACTGATTTATTGCAGAACTATCCATATTTTACCTCCAATTTTTATAAACTAGTTTAATAATAAATATAATATATAGTTTATTTAATATAAAATTAATTATTTATTCAAGAAGGTAAAAATTTATGATAGAATCATATATACAGGCCGGAAAATTGGCTTCCAAAATACGTGAAGAAGCTTCAAAAATGATTACAGACGGAACTTTGGTTTTGGACTTAGTAAATTATGTAGAAAGTGAAATATTAAAAGGTGGTGCTGAAATTGCATTTCCATGTAATGTATCCATTAACGAATATGCTGCACACTACACCTCCCCAGCAGGAGATGAAACCCGATTTAAAGCTGGAGATATGGTTAAATTAGATTTAGGTGCAATGATTGACGGATACATTGCAGATACCGCTGTTACTGTACTTGCAAGCGGAAATATGGATGAAAACTATACTCAGGATGAAATCAATTTGCATGAAGAGATCATAGAAGCATCAGCTGCAGGACTTGAAGCGGCAATTGCAACCGTCAGAGCAGGAGTTGAAATATCAAAAATCGGTGAGGCAGTTCATGAAGCAATATCCGAATATCACTTAAATCCGATTTTCAACCTTATGGGTCACAGTCTGGAGCAGTACAATTTACATGCTGGAATATCAATTCCAAATTATGACAATAACGATAACTTTAAATTAGACGAAGGACAGGCTGTAGCAATAGAACCGTTTGCAACAAATGGAGAAGGAATGGTTAATGATGCACCAGGACATTACATTTTCTCATACATGGCAAACAAGCCGTTTAGAATGAAAAGTACACAAAGAGTATTGAAATATATACAAAACAATCACAGATATGTCCCATTTTCAGGCAGATGGATTACCGATGAATTTGGTGAAAGAAAAGGTGCAATCGCTTTAAAACAGCTATCAGATGCAATGGCAATATATCCATATGCGCCGCTTCGTGAAAAACAGAACTGCTTTGTAAGTCAAAAGGAACATACAATAATTGTTGAAAAAGAAGGCTGTACTGTAACAACCATTTAAAATTAAAAAAAGGAGTTTTAAAACTCCTTAAACTCTATAATAATATCTTATTAACTGAGCAGTAGCTTTTGCTTTTCCATATGAGGCAACAACATTAAATTTACCTGATTTTAAAGGTGTTTTCAGTGTAAAAGTTGCAATTCCTTTTTTATTTGTTTTAGCGGTGTAAGTTTTTTTATTGAACTTAACTTTAACTTTCTTGTTTTTTGATACTTTACCTTTATTGTCAAGCAGTTTAACCTTGAATTTAAATGTTTTTGAAAGTTTTTTAGCACCGAACTGAGTTAATGGTATTAAAGTCGGCTTAACAATAACCTTATTAATGACCATGAAATCCTTATACTGTGCAGTTACCAAGTAAGATCCAGGCTGGAAATTAATTTTTAACTTTGCATACCCATTTTTATCAGTTTTAACAGTTTGTTTTTTAAGGTTTACTGTAAAAGTAACTTTCTGATTAGCTTTAACAGGTTTTCCATCATCTCCATATACACGAACTGTGTATGATTTGCCGCTGTTAAAGTAGACATTATAGTCCTTATTTCCGCTTAAAACATCAAATACTTGGATAGTATCGTTTGTAATTTCTGAAGTTACAATATTCATCAGATAAAGTGTGTGAGTACCTTTATTCAACGGCAATAGAAATAGAGCAACACCATTGGAGTTGGTTGTAGCATTGACACCTACAAACAGAGAATCAACACCGCAATATACGATAGTATCTTTTAAAGGAGTTCCATTTTCATCTAAAAAAGTTGCGGAGTATTCCACCCCATTTACATACCTTTTAGTAACTTTACCTGTTTTTATAGTGCTTGTGTTATCATTGACTGCATCCGAATAATCAACTGAAAGAGTTGAATCATCAGAAGTTTCAACAACATCATCAGCATTTGTAGTAGCAATGACGCTACCATCTACCGAATTAGAAATAATATCTGTACTGTTTTCATCTGCTGCAAAAGATACACCTGCAGATAACAGAACAGCAAAAATTATGAAAAATAAGAAATATTTATTTAATCTAATATAATCCCCCCATGTAAAATATACATCACTATTTGGGAGAAAAGATATTTAAAAGTAATGATTAAAAAAAAAGAGAAAAAAAGAAAGAAGAAAAATTAGTATTCCACAGGAAGTGGTAATCCTAATTTAGCTCTTCTTTCACGTTCTTTGCCGTTTTTGTCTTTCTTACCTTTAGCTAATTTTTCAAGTAAAGGAAGACCTGGTTTTACTTCGTCCATTGGTTTTGTTTCAATTAAACCAGCGTCAACAGCAGCTTTGAATATTGATTCACCGTCATCAGTTCTGGTTAAAACAGTAGACCATCCGTCAGGAGATCCTACAGAACCGGTTGATACGTCAGCCCATTCAGCAACGTAATCCATACAGATGTTACATCCAGCTTGTTCGTATCCGTGGGTTTCTTTGATAGCTAAACCTGAGTCTTCGCCATCTTTAGTTAACCAGAATTTTCCTTTTCCAATGTCCATTTTAGTAGCATCGGTTAAGCTGTCGAATCCTAATTTTGCGGTTGCAAAAGTGTCAAGAGAAGCCATAGGGAAGTTTTCCATACAGTAGATACCAATCATTAATTTGATTTTGTCAACGACAAATCTAGTGAATGGATAAGCTTGTGCTTTTCTTAAACCTTGGGTTTGACATGGAGTTGCAACAACACCGACTTTTTCTAATCCGTATTGACGGGTTGCGGTTTTTACAGCAGATAAAGTTGGGGACATTGAGTATTTGGTTCCTGCAGCTGCGATAACTTCATCAGCAGAAGTTACTACAGTAGGAATAGGTCTCCAATCTTCATCAGGAGTTCCAGCTACAACAGCACCTTCAATGATTCCTTCATCGAGTGCGTAACAGAGTAATGCTGAAACAATTCCTCCGTCTTGTGATACTTCTAAAATTTTGCTATCAGTAGATCTAGCAGATAATGCTTCTTTGTAAGTACCTAATGGCATGTTCAATCCTCCTATAATCCTGTTTCCTTTTTAATTTCTTTTATAGGTAACCATGCTCTTGGACACATTACATAACATGTTCCACATTTAATACATCTGTCCCTATCACAGCTAGGTCTACCTTCAGAAAAGCCCATAGCTCTTGTAGGACAAGCTAGAGCACAAGTTCCACATCCAGAACATAATCCGTTACGGATAATGTTAGTTAATACATCACAGCCGCATCCAGTGTTACAAGCAGCTTTATCAATAGCTGGTTGTAAGTATTCTAAATTACCTTCACATAATGCAACTACAGTTTTTGCAATCATTTCAGGTGCTACAGGACAACCAGGAAGTGCTAAATCAACTTTAACTAATGAACTTACAGGCACGAAAGATTCGTGTTTAGGTTGTGCTTGTTGACCTCCACGAGCGAAGGTGGTGAAACAACCGGTCATAGCACAGGAACCGAATGCACAAATTAAAGCAGATTTTTTTCTTGCTTCTTGAATTTCGTGAAGACTGTGTTCATCTTGTAAACAAACAGATCCTTCAATTAAACATAAGTCCATTTCTGGCATTTCTTCTGCAAAAGTACCGTGAATCCATTTGTCAACTAAAGTTTGTCCGTATACAATGTCTACCATGTCAGTTAAAACAGTGGATAAAATGTCATAGTTTTCGGTTAAAGACATTGCATCACCAGTACAACCACTTAAGTGTATGTAACCAATACGTGGTTTTGCAGCAGCTGCTTCAGGTTCTGCAGCAGGTGCAGTTTCAACAGGTGTTTCAACAGGAGCAGCTTCAACTTTTTCTTCTACTTTTGGTTTTGCTGGTTCAGCTGAACCGCCAAAAGCTTTTTTCAATTTATCAAACATTATTTTACCCCGATTTCATTTAAAATAAGATCAATAGCTTTAGGAACTGCCTTTTCTACAGGCTCTGTTAAACCCATATCTACATCCGGAGTTGGTATTTCGGCTGGTTTACAACCTACTACAACTACTTCGCATTTTTCAGAGATTTTTTGAAGAGGTTCCTCAACAGTCATTCCGTGAGGGTTATCATATTTTCCTATCTGCATAACATTCGGATCAAATGAATCAACTGTTCCAGGTTCTGCATTAAACTCAACTACATCAATAACTATCAGCTTTTTCCAATCGTACTCAGCATATAACGGGAAAAAGTTTGTAGGAGCTGCTGTTCCACCGTCAACAAATTGAACAGAATCCGGTAAAGTTATACCTTCAAATTTCTTTTCTATTTGAGCTAAAATATCCTTATCAAATTCATCCTCTACATAGGAAGTAACCGCAGGGTCATAATAATCATTTTTATCATCAGTGTATTTTTGCAAAAGATTTATAACAATTGGACCGAATCCATCATCTTTGAATAATACATTTCCACAACCGACAACGATTATATCCGAATCATAAGGCATTTAATTCCTCCAATAAAACTAGATTCTCACCATTTCATTTTTAAGAATGGATTTATCTTCATCGTCAACTACCATTACGTGAGTAGCACATGATAAACATGGGTCGTATGCTCTGATTACATGTGGACCAAACTCATGGTGGAATCCTTCAGTTGCAGGACCCATAGTTGGAATGTTCCAAGTAGTTGGTACAATTGCAGAGTAGAATTGAGTTTTTCCTTCTACAACTTTTGCCATATGTACATCAGTTCCTCTAGGACCTTCGATTACACCAAATCCTAATTCACCAGTACCTCTTTTATCGTAACTTACGTTTGCAGGAGCAGAAGTGTCAAGTGCATCTAATGCTTCCATACATGCGTCGTAGTTTTTGAGCATTTCGTCAGCACGTGCAACGTGTTGAGCGATTACACCTTTGTCTTTGAATCCTTGGAATTTTTCCATTCTTGCTCTAGGACCAGTTTCTACATTGTTACCTTCCCATAAAGGAATAACGGAGCAAGCTCTTGTACCAATTTCTGGATCATCATACCATGCTTCAGGTAATACTTCAGAGAATTTGTCCATGTCAAATTCGTTGGTACCGTAAGTAGCATCCATAGCCATTAATGGTTGGTTAACTACACCTAAATCTTTTGGTAAACCTGCGTCGAGAACTAATCCTTTAATGAATTCTACATGTTCTTCGAGTTTTGGTCTGAGTGCAGTCATTCTTTCAATTAATCTGTCTTTAGTGAATGGAGTAATGTTTCTTGCCATACCACCGACTCTAATATCAGCAGGGTGGATTCCTTCACCAGCACACATGTCTACAACATATTGTACAGTTTTTCTGATTTCACTTACACTGTCAACTGCAGTTGCGAAATTACTTTCGTTAGTAATATCTGGAGCAACTAAGAAGTGGTGAATAGCTGCACTGTTAATACCATGTGCTGCTGCAGTAGCTTTTCTTAACAATTTAGCAGCTGTAGGAATTTCAATTCCTAATGCCATATCCATTGCTTCAGCAGAAGCTAATGTGTGTGGAATTGGACATACTCCACAAATTCTTTGACATAAAACAGGAGCTGTTTCAGGAGCTTTGTTAAGAACCATCTTTTCTAAACCCCTAACAGGAGTTATACTAAAATACATACCTTTTGTAACAATCCCTTCATCGTCAACTTCCATGACCAATTCGGCATGACCTTCTTGACGAGTTGTAGGAGATATAACTACTCTATCTTTCAAATATGTCACCTCAATTATTAGCAATTAGAAACTAACATTTATTATATATGGTTATTATTATTAATAAGTGATGTTGAAAAATAAATATCGAAACATATATAATAGATAAAATTCAAATTAAGTTTATTATAAAATATAATTATTATAGGAGGGAAAAAATTGGATAAAGCAAACATTATAATTTCTGTAATTATCGTATTATGTATTGCGGCAGCAGTTGCTGCATATGGTATAACTAATAGTGATAATCCAATATTCTCTGATTTATCAAGTATGTCATCCAATAACAATGGAAACGGACTTGGAAATAACACCACAAACCCAACCAATACCAGCTCTGTAGCTGTAACTAATGGTGGAGGAAGCAGCAACGCTGGTTCCGGTTCTGGAGCATCAAGTGGAAGTTCCTACGGAGGCAGTAGTAGCAGCAGTAGTAGTTCAGCATCAAGCTACGATAGTGGAAGCAGTAATTCAGGATCCAGTTCCAATTCTGGATCAAGTTCTAGTGGTACTTCCTTATCATACTCATCAGCACAAAGTATTGCTAACAGTGCTGTAGGCGAACCTGGATGCTATGCTGGAAGTGTTTACTATTCAGGTGGATATTGGTATGCTACAATCTACGATGAAGACGGAAATGCAGTAGATAGCATCATGATTAGTGATGCAACAGGTAGCGTAAGTAGAGGATAAATTAATTTAATTCTTTTCTTTTATTTTTTTAGAAAAATAGATAACTATATATAATAAGAAAAATAAAATTATTATTGTTGTATATGTGGGGCCCGTAGCCTAGCTGGATAGGGCGTCGGACTTCTAATCCGAAGACCCCGGGTTCAAATCCCGGCGGGTCCGCTCCCAACACAATTTGACTTTTTTTGAAATATTTTTTTACAAAATTTGTTATTTTATGGGCTTGTAGCCTAGTCTGGAAGGGCGTAAGACTCCTAATCTTAAGATCGAGGGTTCAAATCCCTCCAAGTCCGTATTTAATTTTTTTAAAAATTATCCAAAGTAACTATCTTCTTATTTTCAGGCTTTTTAGGTGCTTTATCGAATAATATTTCGCCGTATTTACCGCCACCACCAGGAATGACATCGATAGTCTTATTTCTAAACGCTTCAATGGCTCCGGAAACATTTGAATCTATTTTTTCAATATCACTAATCGAAGCATTGATTAAAACATCAATTTCAGTGTTGAACTCGCCAATCAGCTTCTGCCATTTGCCCTGAACGGTTTTTGTTGTAACTCCTTTATCATATACTGTTGCAATCAGCTCTGCAAGAGGCATCAGATGAATATAATCCGGCCTGAAATCAGGATGTTTTGGACTTTTAAAATCAGCAATTTCAGATATTCTAAAGTCCACTCCCTTCTTAATTCTTCCGCCGCAGCTGCATTTCATCTTGTTTTCCTTTGCAGCTATAGGATCAACCAGTTTATAGCACTTGGTACATGCAGTCATATGATACTTTCCAAGATTTGGAAGCAAACCGTAATTTGCTTTAACATCTCTCTTTTTAAAAGCCTTTTTTATTGATGAAAATGAAATGTCTTGAAGCTCGATTTGATTAAACTCACGACCCAATCGATGAGGCCATGGAGAGTGTGCATCCGAATTGGTGAGGAATACAAAGTCCTTAAGTTCACTGACAGTATCAGCCATGAATGTATCTGCAGATAAACCCAGTTCAACAAAATCAGGTTTTTTACCGTAACAGTCGTAAATACTGTCGAAGGATTTATACATTCCTGTCCATGGTGTGAATGCATGTGCAGGACCGATAAGACAATCGTATTGACGAACCAAATCCAGGATTTCTGCACCGTCCAGTTGTGTTTTTGGCCTTCCGTCCTGATTTTTATTTTTGGATGGAAGTTTTCCAGAGAGTTCTCTTGCAATGTCAATGTCCGGAATAATAATGAGGTGATGAATCTTGTTTTTACCCTCAACTTCAGTTGTTAGAACAAAATCCATACCTTCAGAGGAATATATTCCTTCTGCTGTAGGGACAGTGCTTTCCTCTATAATGTCAAGCCATCCCGGATGAAAAGCATCTCCGGTTCCTAAAAGATTAAGACCTTTCAGTTTTGACTTTGGAGCGATATTTTTTATAATCATGTCTTTTGATGATGCCATTGAAAAACAGCTGTGAATGTGAAAATCAGCATTTACTAACATGATTAACTTTAAGAAATTCCAATTATATTAAATTTTTCAGGATTTTTTCAACATCCAATAAAGATGCCTTATCTTTTTTAGGAATTAAATCAGTACCTAAATCATCAGGATTGGAATCCTTTAAATCTTTTAAAAAAGTGTTTGTTTTATCTATTAAAGATATTAGCTCTTTCTGGTTTGTCGGATATTTGATTTTTAATGTTGGAATATCCAAATCATCAACTATTTTAACAGCTAGACTGTGTGCATTATTGCAGGAATTACCGCCAATTGAACTTCCACCAACTTTTAAGAAGTTGGGGATTCTCGATTTTTTAACATACCCCTTGTTGAGTGGAATGTTAATACTTTCGAGCCGATACCCGCGCACCGCAGGCCATGACAATCCCAATAGGGACTTGTCTTTATTATTTTTTCTTGGATTAATCTTAATCCTTCATTTTTTATATTAATACTTGCGTTTAAGTCTCTATCATGATGTTTTCCACATACCGGACAGATCCAATCTTCTTCACCTAATTCCAAATCATGATATTGGTATCCGCAGTTGCTGCATTTTTGGCTTGAAGGAAAAAATCTTCCCACTTGAATTATTTTACGATTGTTACGCTCTGACTTGTATTTTAATTGTCTTATTATCTCATATAATGATATGCGTTGTAATTTTGGAGCCCAATGCTTATTTTTAAACCATCCTTTTATGTTTAGTGTTTCTAGTGCTATTACCTGATTGTTTTTTACT
>NZ_OMWA01000032.1 GCF_900314615.1 uncultured Methanobrevibacter sp.
AATCATCTGAATTGACGCCCATTTCAATTAACTTTTCACCTATTTTATTTGCCACATAAGCGGATTCGGCATAACTGTAAGCTCTATCCTCCATGGATATAAGCTTATTGTTTGGATTTTTCGCCAGATTATCATTGAATGCATCTAAAACATCCCCGTATTCCAGATTATGCTCTGTCTGATTATATAAATCCAATAGTTCAATATCATCTTCAGAGGTATAGTTTATGTCTTTTAACTCTTTAACATCAGTTATTTCATGCAATATTAACTTGAATGATTCAACAAAATGTTTGACGAAACTTTCTGAGTATAACTCTGAATATAAAAGCCTTACAGTGAATCTGTTGTCATTGTTAAAAATGAAAAATGATAAATCAGCAACCAAATCGTGGTCCAGCTCAGAAATGTTATAATTATAATCATTATTGATTACGTTGCTGAAAAGATTATGGGAGTACTGGAAGAATATATTTGAATTTAAATCATATTCCTTGGCTAAAACACGGAAAGGATACAAATCATACTTCATTACAGAATTAATTAAACCTGATGAATATCTGAAAAATGAATCAGTGTCCTGATTTCTGCAGTCCATAAGAACAGGCAGTGTTTTAACAAACATTCCTACAGACTCGGACAGGTCAATATGGCCTCTGCCGTCCTCAACAAGATTGAAGAGAACTTTTTCAGAGCCTGCAAATCTGGATAACGTGTATGCAAAGACACTGGCGAAAAACTGATTGTATGTTAGTGAGTGATTTTGCATAAACTCTTTTAAGGATTCCACATCAATATCAAAAGTGTCAATAAATTCGGACTCGCTTTTTTCAGTTTTCTTTGAAGGCAGCAGTTCATAAACTTCATCTCTATCTGCCAGCATTTCGTCAAAGAATTTCTGAGCATTGTCCATATAGATTAAATCTAAGGATTCTTCAAATGATGTTTGTCTTAAAATTCCATTATCGGTGTTGAATTCATCGCCGTTTAAAAAGGATGTAAACTTGTCTAAAAGAACATTCAGTGAAGTACCGTCAAAAATCAAATGATGAAAATCAGCGCATAATATGACGGATTCGTTATCTTCTACAATTAAAAATCGGGATAGTGTTTTGTCAGTATCAAACGCTTTTACAAAAGAATCCATATCCTTTATAGATCCTTTTCTAATCTCGGGATTTGCATCAAATGCCAAGGATAAAACGTCTCTATTTACAACACGGGCTTTCAAAACAGGAAACGCTTCAAATAATTTTATTAATGCATTTTTAATTTCACCGGCGGAATATCTGTTTTTGAAAGCTATTTTAAACGGATTGTTATATGCCGTACCCATAGAGTTAATGTTTTCATCAAGATAAACGTTTAACTGTGATTCAGACAGCGGACATGACTCATCAAAGGAATATTTGTCTTCATCATAAGATGTGTGAACACCTAAATTGAATTTAATGTTATCTGAAATCTCCTGAGGTGTGGAAAGTGCAATCAGTTCATTTGAAGAGAAATGAATGGCGAATTTTTCTTTCAATAACAGCTGCAGTTTCATTGCAGATAATGAATTTCCTCCCATGGAAACAAAATCATCGTCAATTAAAACATAATCAGCATTTAAAACTTCCTTAAAAGCGTCAACTACAGATGCGAGAATTTCATCTGCAATTTCTATATCCTCATGATTTAAAACTGTTTTTAATGCAGATTTATCAATTTTTCCGTTGAGATTTAAAGGAATTTTGTCTAATTTAATAAAAAGAGACGGAAGCATATAGTAAGGCAGTTCATTTTTAAGTTCCTCTTTCAGCTTTTCGATATCAAAATCATCTTCTGAGGTATAATATGCGATTAAATTATCCTTTTCCACATCAATATAAACGTCGGTAATTTCATCAAAGTTATCTATAACATTTAATATTTCACCATATTCAATACGAAAACCTCTAACGGACAGCTGGTCATCTTCACGGCCTATAATTTCAATTTCACCGTCAAAGTTATAAAATCCGATATCTCCTGTACGATACATTATTTCATTGTCTTTGCATGTGGAATAGGGGTTGGCTACAAAAACCTCTTTGGTCATCTCAGGATCATTTACATATCCCGGACTTATATATTTGCTTGAAACGCATATTTCACCCGGAACTCCAATTGGCATCTGCCTATTGTTTTTATCAAGAATATAAACCCAGGTATTGCTTACCGGCCGGCCAATCGGCACTCTGTCCGGTTTAATATCATTCAGATTATAGACTTTTGTAACACCAAAAACAATTTCGGTAGTTCCGTAAAAGTTAATTATCTGTGTGTGGGTATCTTTTTTAGTCAGTTCATTTAATTTTGCACCTGCAAAAACAAGATAATCCAGATTTATATCCTCATTTTCAAAAATAGGAATGCCTACACTTGGCGGTAAAAATATATTGTTCATATGAGTTTCTTTAAGGGTTTTTACCAGAGCTAAGCTGTCTTTCTGTTCTTTTTCATTGAATATTCTGCAGCATCCGCCCATGAAAAATGTTACGTAAACCAGGCATGATGCAATAAAACTGAAACTGAGATAACAGCCTGAAACATCACCATATGAGAAATTAAAGGTGTTTTTAAATGAAACGCATAATCCCGGATACTGACTGTTTTTAATCATTACTCCTTTGGGAATGCCTGTAGTTCCTGATGTAAATGCGATGAAAAACAAGTCTTCTGCGTCACATGTGATTTTTAAATCAACATCATCATCGTCATTTAACTCTTCAATGCAGATTGTATCTATTTTAAAATCATACAAATCCTTAAATTCTTCAGTGGTAATGATATAATCTGCATCGGCAATTTCAAGCATATGTTTTATGCGTTTGAGTGGATATATAGGGTCGACTGGAATAAATGCCGCTCCAATTTTATTTAAGGATATGGCAAGTTGCGGAAAGTGATAATTGCGGGGAAGAATTAAAGCAACACGGCTTCCCTTGCAAATATTGTAGTTTTCTTTTAAATCATATGCAATGGAATTGGTGGATTTTTCAAGCTCTCCGTAAGAAATTTGAGTGTCACCGTCATCTACAGCCATGGCTTCGGGATTGTTCAGTGCATGTTTTCGAAAGATTACTGAGAAAAAATCTTCATCATTGACATCAGCAGTCATTCCCCTGCAGTAATCTGAAAGCAGTGTTTTTTCTTCATCTGAGAGAACATCAATCTCAGATAATGGCTTATCATGTGAATTTAAAACTTCATTGATCAGTGATTCAATATTTTTTACCATATGCTCGATGTAAATGTCTGAAAAGAGATCAGCGTTATAAACGAGTTTAATGGAATTTTCATAAATGTTCAATGTTAAAGCTGAACCGTCGCCGTTGTAAACTTCAATATTTTCATTAAAATTGCTGAAGTCATAAACAGAATAGTAGACATCTTCATCCAGATAATTGTCCGTATTAACTTTAGTGTGACTTAAAGCATTGTTAAAAGACAAATTGAATTCATCTAGAAGCTCATCGAAGGAAAACTCATTGTCTGTGTGTATTTTCAATATGATATTTTTATCAAATATGTCTGAGCCGGATTTGCTGCGGGGATTGACAGTTTTAATAAAACATCCTTCAAGTCTGTCCACGTAAGAGAGATACAGTGAAAATATGCTTGCGTAAAAATCAAATACCGAACATTCATGACTGTCAGTATAAGAAATTACTGAATCTTCTGGGATAGTGATAATCCTGCTTTTATAATTGCTTTTGTTTAATTTGTAGAATTTAAGATAACTGCTTGAATCAGTAATCTGCTTCTGCCAGTAATGTGAATCATTATCAAAATCAGGGGAATTTAAATAATCATTAATAGAACTATAATAGGAATTCAAATCATTGTATTTGTGAGATTTATTCTGTTTATAAAATAACTGATAAAAATCATTTATTGATGTATAGTCAAATATTAATGATGAAATATTTGCTAAAAGTGTTAATTTTTTATTATTTTTTAAAACCAGGAACTTATAGAGAGGAATATCGATAACATTGTAAAATGCAGAACTGAAAAATGAAGATTTAATATTTTCAACTGCTTTATTTTCCAAACCGGAAACGTCAGTTATCTCATAATCAATTTCCTCATCACTATTATATGCATTAAAATTTTCATCAAATTTCCAGTTTAAAAAACTTTTAGAACTTTTTAAAACATCGTCAAGTGAAGAAAATTCATATTCATCAAAATTTAATAAAAATTTAATATCACAATATTCCATTAAAAATTCCCCACTAATAACAAACGATTTTTTGAATAATAAATATTTTAAATTTTACAATACTTATAAAAAAGTATTGCAATGCTATAAACTGTTCATATTTATATAAAATCATATATTTATAATCATTCATGAAACTTAATTTTTACATTATTCTAGGGTTTTTCATAGTGAGGTTTAAAAAATTTCTTCAGGTAAATTTTACTTGTAAAACAGGTCAAAAACCATAATGTTTATATAGTAGTAAAATCATAATATTAAGTAGACGACAAAAATTTAAGATATAATTTAACCACGCCATTAATATTGATGTAACTTGACTCTATACGAAATCTTTCTAAAAATATTGAAGGAGTTGATAATAATGCCACAAGTGAAAAAAACTACTGCACGGAGCGTAGTATTCTTTTAAACTCATCCGGTTGTTCACCAAACAGCCTGCCAAAATTTTAGTACTCAGCCGTAAAGCTAAAAATAACTGTCATCATTTAGAGGAAAAAATATGGAAATTAGAAGAGATAATAATATTGATGTAAGAAAAACCGTCACTAAAGCCGTAAACAACGATATGGAGTTTCATTTCTTTGTAGATGAACTCACTGAAAACAACTACATGCCAACTTATGCAGGATTTGCTGATGAAAAATACACATTTGATGAAATTAACGATGAATTCTTTGATTTTATCAACCGGAAAATCGCAGAAAACGGAGTGTATTTAAGAATCTGCTATCTTACAGGTGAAATTTCAGGAGATGAAGCCCTATTTCAAATTGAAATTGCAGGTAAGTCTTTAACTTATAAAACATCTGATGTGGATGAGGTTCAGGTAGTTGAAATGGCAGACTACGGTATAAAAATCACTGATTCAGAAATCATCCTTGGCACAACCGTTGACGGAGGATGCGGTCAGACTCCATACTTTGCTGAATTCGGATCCAAAAAAGGCAATGAAACCTATCTGTCAGTGGACAATCCATTAAATAAGTTTATAATCACTCTGATTAATGAATTTCTTGATAATTTTTAAAACAGGAGGTGGTAACGTTCATTTTTAAATTTTAATTTTTAAATGACTGTTAAAATTTTTTAAGTTAATCATCGAGGTTTAAATGAGTTTGGATTTAGTTAAATACACAGAAGAGATTGTTGAGTTTATCAATGCAGAGACATTAAAAGCTATTGATTGGGGAATCCTTGATTTAAGTCATGTAAAAAACATGGAACTTAAACGTGTGCTCCTTTTTGTTGAAGAGGCTTTGACAATGGAGCTTGAGAAAAACTACCTTGAAAATGACACAGGCATTTTTCGGGTAAGTCTTAAAGAAAACCTGTGGGTATATGAGGACAGCGAAGGAGTAATCGAATCCGATTGTCTTTTAAAGCTGAAAAAAGAGGTTATTAAAGAGAATAAAATCTGGTATGTATTTGACGAACTTTCATATGAAATAATAGGAGGTAAATGTGTTAAACGTTAGGGAATTGGTAAAATATGTATTTTTGGTAGGATATCTTTTGGTTTGCATTGTATTTGCAAACACTTTAATGTGAGGTGTATTGTATGGTTAGTTGCCCAAATTGTGAAGAAAAGTCAAGAGACACTTTTAAATATTGCAGGAAATGCGGATCTGCGCTCAATGGAGAAGTTGTTGGAGATTTCAAAACAGACATGCTTAATGTATTCAGGCATGATGACGGATATATTTACGTCTTTGCCGTTAAAGGAAATCAGGAAGTCATAAAAGCCGATACTTTAGAGGAGCTTGAAGAGAAAGTCCGTGATAAGAAATATCCGTGGGAGTTTAGAGACTGGAAAAACAGCATCACACATTCAAAGCCGGAAACCCATCCGTCTCCCAAGTTCACCACCAGCTTTCTTAAGGCAAGCAGCTTAAAGGAGCCTGAAATCATTCCAACATCATCAACAAGGCAAAACGTCCAGAAGGATGATGATGAAAGTTATGTTCCGGATTATGAAGTTTCACGTGTTGTTGAAACTTCAACTGACTTTTCCAATGTCAAAGCCAAAAGAAATCCCAACAGGGACTCAACAATTGCAGAAAGTGAAATATCAACCGAGTTCGGCATTAGGGGAGTATTCAGACACGACGGAAAATGGGCGTTTCGAACCGATGAAACCTCATATGCAATCCATGACGATACCCTTAAAGGCCTTAAATTAAAAGTTGAATCCAAAGGCTATGGCTGGCAGATTACAGACAGTGACCTTGCTGATGCATACTTTGATGAAGAAAAGCTAAAATCCAGGTTGAATGATGAGAGAATCCTTAAGGAACGAGAAGAAAACGAGGAATTCTGGCAGGAAAAACAGAAACTGGTTAAGGAGTTTTCCAAAAAAAGACAGGAGGAAATCGAAAAGAAACTGACCGATAAGAACATGGACAATATGCTTAGATAATCACTCTGACATCCGTTGGCTGCAAGTTTTTTTTTAGTTTTTTCATTTTCACTTAGCTTATTTTTCTTGCAGCCGGCAGTAATATTAATTCAACAAAATCTTTTTATCTATTTTTGATTAATATATTTATGATGAATCCGCTTAACATTCCCGATGATTATCTGATTTCAGATAACGAAGACAAAATAACATATAGCTTTAATCTGACAATAGTGACTGGTGAAGATAAGGTTAAATTCTGCATTAATGACTGCGAAACTTCTTTTATGAATCCTGATGACAGATTTATCCGTCGTATTCAATTTGAAAATCTCAATTTCTGCTTTCTGGCACAACACATTGAACATGAAATCAGAATCAAAAACATTTTAGATGATGCAGTAAGCTATTTGGGTCATGAAAAATACTCAAAGGCCATAGCTCTTCTCGATGATGTAATATACTATGATTCAGATTATGCTGAGGCAATACTGTATAAATCAAAGGCATTCTATGGTCAGGGACATTTTGTAAAATCCCTCAGGCACTATAAAAAAGCCGTTAAAGCAGACGGATCTCTAAAAGACATTGAATATCACAAACTGCTTTTGAAAAAGTCTTCACAGGAAAGGGACAATTTCCCGAAAATCAAAAGAAATATCTATGCGGGAGATGAGTATTTTGCAAAAGGAGAGTTTAAAAAAGCATTGGAGTCCTATGACAAGGCACTGGTCAATCCGACCAAATTCAAGGATAAGATTCTCTCAAAATTGTTGAATAAAAAGGCAACTGCTCTTCTAAAACTGGAAAAACGTGAAGATGCACTTGAGTGCTTTAAGAGGTCTTTTAAAATAAACAGAAATGACTATGCCAACTTTAACATCGGCATTTTGGAATATGAACTGAATGGATGTGTACCTGATGAGTTCAAAAAGCCATTGAAAATATCAAAAAGCCAGCTGATTAAAAAGGCATCTGTCCTCAATCAGGCCGGTGAATTCAGTCTTGCTTTAACATGCCTTGATGAGTATTTTGAAAATCAGTTTTTTGTGGATGAGATATATATCAAAGCATTGAAATTGAGATTATCTCTTCTAAAAGCTTTAGAAATGGATACTGATGATTGTGAACGGTTAATTTTTTCTTTAAATAAATATTTTAATAGATGATTGTCATTTTTTAAGTTTAAAAATTATGTCTTGATTCTACATATTATGGATTTGTTGCAGGTTCAATTCATGACCTGACTCTATAGTTGACAACTTTTCAAAATATGATTAACTTGATATGGATTTCCATAATCAATTTCTAATTTTTTTAATATCAATCAGCTATATTCATTTAAGGACTAATAATTTCTATAAAAAATATATTGTATACACTTTTAATCAATCATATCTTCAATTATTCGAAGGCTTAAATCAATCAGGATTTCTTATTGATTGGTGTAATTGTTATTAAGATGACAGTACAGATATATGAACAGGTGAGAAAATGGATGAATCAGAATTGGAAAAGCTAAAAAAGGAATCTGAAGTGGACAATTCACGTCTTGAGGAGATAATGACTCGTGAGATAACACCTGAAATGCAGATGGAATTTTTTGAAGTACTTAAGGAGTCCCGACTTTTCATGCCTGTGACCTTCAGCGAAAACATCTTCAAAGGCATTGAAAATGCAAAGGAAGGGGATGTTATTGAAAGTAACGGATCTGCAGGCTTTGACATCAACTATCTGACAGACAATGATGGAAACAGGGCTGTGCCTCTTTTTACAAGCAGCGAAAAAATAGAGGAAACTGGAATCAGAAGCTCAGTATATGTGCTGTACATGTCTGATCTGGCAGAAATGCTAAAACAGACTGACAGATACACTACAGTTGCCATAAATCCCCTGACAGACCATGACATCTTCATTCCTATTGAAGGATTTCTCTCAATATTTCATGAGATTTCCGAAGATGAGGAAAAATTCATGAAATCAATCAGTGAGCTTCTTGAGGTTCTTGAAAAACATTCCGTAGAACTTGAGGAAAACTCAACACTTATACTTAGAAATGATGAGAATCTGATGGTTGAAAATGCAGAAGATGGAGTTTTCACTGCAAGAGTGCCGTTCTATGCAAGCAGCAATCCGAAATATCGTGAGGATTTGAAATATACAAATATTCTTCTCATGCCAAAATCCAAAAAAATCCTGCCGCTGGGACCTGACCGTGAACTGGACATAGTTATAGCTCCAGGAACACAGTTTAAGCTTGAAGACCAGCTTGATGAGTTTACAAGCCTATGGATGTGCGGTGACCAGCCATTTTATAATGACTGATTTTTTTTACTTTTTTTTATTTTTCTTGTTAAAAATTATACGAACAGTTCTATTTTTCACTAAGATTAAATACTATTAAAGATATACTAAAATTATAATAGTTATATTGTTCAATTTAGGGGAGGTGAACAATTTGATTAGTGAAGACAATGGAGCTGCTAGAACAATACTGATTGTTGAAGATGAATCCATCATTGCTTTAAACCTTAAGTATGATCTTGAGGATTTGGGATATGATGTTATCGGCGTTGTTGATACTGGTGATGATGCAATCGATAATGCAGTTGAATTCCGTCCTGATTTGACTATTATGGACATAAATCTTAAGGGAGATATTAACGGTATTCAGGCAGCCAAAAAGATTCTTGCACTGGACCTTGCAGTCATTTATCTGACTGCAAACACAGATGATATCACGTTCAATGAATCGTTGTCGACGTCTCCGGCATCTTCATTCATTCCAAAGCCGTATGACATAAACACGTTATCAAAAAATGTTGCTCTGGCTATAAACAGACAGTCTGTTGAATCAGAAAAGGTAAATGAAGCAAGAGGAATAGCCAAGGACAAGGATGCTCCTAAAGAGGAAACACTTCAGCTTGAAGGTGGTGAAAGTGAACTTCTGGAGTCCGGGGATGAAAAAACAGATTATCAAAATTATCTTCGCTACGCTGATTTGCAAAAGAAGGCAAAAGAGGAGTATCAGCTATCAGACAATGCAATAAGACACTACAAATCAAAAGATCCTGATTCAAAGGAAAAAATCATAGTGGTTGAAGACGAGGCAATCACTGCCATGAACCTTAAGTATGATCTTGAGGATATGGGTTATGAGGTTCTTGACACAATTGATACCGGTTCTGAAGCAATCGAAAAGGCAGAGGAACTCTATCCTGATTTGGTTTTGATGGATATTCAGCTTAAGGGAGATATTGACGGTATTGAAGCTGCCAAGGAAATAAGTGAAATGGGTATTCCTGTTGTATTTCTGACTGCAAACACTGATGATGACACATCATTCAAGGCACTTAAAACCGCTCCTTACGGATATATTCCAAAGCCATATTCGCTCCAGCAGCTTGAAATGACAGTTGCAGTAGCATTGAGAAAGCATGAGGAAGACATAAAGACAATAATCAAAACAGAAGACAAGGTTTCAGAAAAAAACAAGGAACTCATAATTGAAAAGACAGATGTGGCCATAATAGTCGGTATCAGCATAATTCTCATTGTTGAAAGCCTTATCATGAGAAACGTCACATGGCTTCAGTGGATTTTATTCATCCCGTCAGCAATCATGATATTTTTGGCATTGGTCAGTCTCAAAAAGCAGGATCCTGTCAAGGAATGGGACGTTCCTCCATTCGTTACACTTATTGTTCCTGCACACAATGAAGAGCACACAATTGCCGAAACTGCAACCAGCCTTGCATCAATTGACTATTACTACAACGGAGAGGTCAACTTCGAGCTCATCGTATGTAACGACGGGTCTGAAGACAGAACAGGTGAAGTGCTTGAGGGGCTGAAGGACAAGTTTCCTCATCTAAAAATCATTACCCGTGTGCCTCCACGTTCCGGAAAGGGTAAAGGTTTTGTTTTAAATGATGCTCTTGAAATATCCAAAGGTGATGTTGTAGCAGTATTTGACGCAGATGCAAAGGTTGAGCCTGATTTTTTAAATATCATCATACCTTACCTTAACGATCCTGAAGTTCAGGGAGTGCAGGCACGTATCAAAATGTATAATAAGGATGAAAACTGGCTTACCTACATGCAGCATGTGGAACTGGCCGGTTTCGGAAACATCGTCCGTGCAAAGGATATACTGGGCAAGGCCGGATTTTTAGGAGGAAACGGTCAGCTGGTTAAAAAGGAAGCTATCTACGGCGGTGGAGGCTGGGACGGTTTTGCAATTACAGAAGATTTGAATTTAAGCGTAAAACTAATGATAGAAGGTTATGCAATCAGGTACTGCGGTGAAACATGGGTTTACCAGGAAGCGGTTCCTACATGGAGACAGCTTTTCCGTCAGCGAGCCAGATGGGCTATCGGAAACTTTGAAACTCTATTTATTTACGGAATTAAAATCATACGCTCTCCGATGCCAGTATTCAGAATGTTCGGAGTTTTAGAACACGTTGCATTCTACGGTCTTAACATGCTTGTGTTTTTCGGATTTATCGTATTTGCAGTCAATCTTATCGGATGGTTCCTTCTCCATAATGTGACAATAATAAGAATGGATGCTCCTTTAATTATCGGAATTCTTTCAGCATTCGGATTTTTCCCTGGAGCTGTTATCACCTTGAGCCGTGACAGGGTAGGGTTTTTCAAGCTGATTTATGGAGTTGTAGGATACTGGCTTTACTGTTTCCATTTAATTCCATTGTTTTTCATAACATCCTATCAGATGCTTACAAGAAAGGAAAGAACCTGGGCAAAAACAGTCCACACAGGTGATGATGAAGTTGAAGACGCAGTCGGTGAAGACATTCCAGTCGGTGAAATAGGAGAAAGCGAGGCGTTAAGATGAATAAAAGAGAAAGGTTAGCTTATATTATACTGATAATTGCGCTTCTGGCAGTTGTGGTTAATTTAGGTTCCATCAACAGTTTTTTAAGTTTCCAGACAGACAAAACTCTTCAGTTTCATGATTCAATCTATGTGGTTCCGGACCACTGGAATACAACTGATGAGCTGAACATGACCGGCAAAAGCGGAAATGCAATGACAAACGGCTATGTAATATTTGATGCCTGGGATGACTGGCCTGAAGACCATATGGGTCCCCAGTCAAAGGCCCGGCTGGCATCGATGGAAGACGGAGGATATAAAACCGTAAAAAGCGAAGTAATCAAGCTCGGTGGAAAGAATGTTACAAGAGAGTACTATTCAAACCCTTCCAGGGATACAAACACTACCTTTGACCATATGGGTGTTGTATACATTTTCACCAAGCAGGATCGGAACTACTGCATTGAAATACATTACTTCACAACAAACGACTATAACAATCAAAGCTATGTTAAGGAAATCGACGACCGTGTAGAGGATATGATGGCCAACATGGAAAATACCAAATACAACTGGTTTATATCTACATTCAACAGAATACTGAACCACCAGAGTGTTGAGTTCAATATATGAGGTGTAAAAATGGATGCAGATGAAAAAAGGTTAGTACTTAAAGATTTCAATCACCGCCTCAACAACGATCTGCAGGCGCTTTTGGCATTCATCAAGCTTCAGAAAAGATTCGGAATCGATGCAGATGAAATTATAGGTTTTTCATATGTTTCAACAGCATCAGTATCTGCAATACAGAACCTGATGTATTACTCAAATCACGAAGAAAACTTCATCTCCACTGAAAATTTCTTCAATGAATTTATAAAAATCCTAAATGACTATTATGCAAGGTCAGGAATTGAATTTGTGAATGAATCAGGTGAGGATTTCACAATACATCCGAAAAAGGCATTTCATCTGATGCTTCTCATAAACCAGATGATTTGTCTTTCAGTGTCATCATCACTGGATGGGGCATCTGATAAACGCATCAGCTTTGATTTGAAAAAATCAGGCGATGAATGTCATTTCAAATATTCTGATAGCGGTTCAGGTATTGGGGCAGTTTTTGGTGAATCTGAAATTCACGCAATGCTTTTTGACCAGCTTGTAAAGCAGATTGACGGGACTCGGAATGCTACTGATGATGATTCAAATGTTTCAATCAGCTTTGAATATCATGAACAATGATGTTATTTGATGAATGATTAATGAGAATTTTTTTTCACTTTTTTTCTATTTTTTTTGTTTTCTTCAAATATTGAAGATTTTTCCCTAGTTTTTAATGTAATTTAAATATTACCTACTACAATAATATTAATTATATACAATTTATAACTTATTTGGAGATTTTTATATGACATTTAAGAGAATTTTTTTAATATCAGTTCTTCTCTTGTTCATGTTTTTGACTGCATCGTGCGTCGGTGCAGCTGAAGACAATGCCACTGTTGGTCTATCTGACATGACAGGCGGCGAAGCGATAATTGAAGAAAATGACACTGGCGGTGGAAATGATTTAATCGGCAGTGAAGAAATAACAAATGAAAATTGGGACGACTTTAAGGACAGCTATCTTGACCCGACAGATGCCTATGAAGGATTAAACAAGTTCAGGGCTGAAAAAGGAGTATGGTGGTGGAATTCTGATGATACTACCGTAACATATTTCAATACAAATCCTGACAATCAGCTTCTTCCATTGGTAAGGGATGCTGCTTTGGAGGAAACTGCAAAAATAAGGGCAAAGGAATGTGCTGAGCTCTTTGAACATGAACGTCCTGACGGAACAGACTGTTTTACTGCATATCCTGATTATGGAGGCGGGGAAAATATTGCACGTTACTGTACTGCTGCAGGCTCTATAGAAATGTGGAAGGAGACTTTTGATGTTTCTCAGGATCAGGGCCACAGACGTAACATGCTTCATCCTGGCTTTACATGTGTCGGAATAGCCGGATACATGGACCAATACGGGGCAACATATTGGGTACAGGCATTCGGATGGAAGGAAGTTGACCGCAATCAGACATCTCCGCAAACTCCTGTGTATGATAATAAGATGACCTTTGATGATTTGAACATTCTCATAAAGAATGGTGCAGATATAATATTGAATAATGATTATATCTATAAAAACGATTCTTCTTTTAAGGAAGGCATTGTAATTGACAGGGACATGACAATTGACGGACAGGGTCATTCTATTGATGCAACCCGTCTTTCAAGGATTTTCAATATTACCTCAGACAATGCAGTCCTCAAAAATATAGTCTTTAAAAACGGAAATACAGATGGGTGCGGAGGAGCTATATATTCAACATGTGCAAATCTTACAATTGTAAACTGTACCTTTGAGAACAATTTTGCATATTACGGCTCTGCACTCTTTAGTTCTGCTGGAACCCTCACATTAAAAGACTGTATTTTTTCCGACAACATGGCGGCTCATGGAACAATATATTCAAAAGATACCTGTGTATATGCATATTCCACTAGTTTTACAGACAATTATGCGATGGTCTATGGAGGGGCAATAAGCTCTCTCAACAGCGATTTGACTTTAGATGAATGCATATTGACAAACAATACTTCATTTGACGGAGGTGCTGTATACGCAAATAATTCCAATATCTCAATGGCGGACTGCAGAGTTTGGAGAAATTCAGCATTTAAAACAGGTTCTATCTTTTTAAATTCAGGCACTGCTAACATATCAAGAACTGATTTCAGTAAAAATGCTATGAATGACTACTATTATTATGCCAGAGGAAGCTCCATTCATTCTGAAGGCAGTGATGTGTCCCTTTCAGACTGCAGCTTTTCAGACAACTATGCATATACCGGAGGAAGCGTGTCTTCAAGCAACGGTAATCTGACAGTTGACAGCTGCAGTTTTTCAAATGACACTGCCTATGTTAATTATGGTGTTTTATACATAACAGATTCCATTGCGCTGGTTCAAAACTCAAATTTCTCAAACGGAAGATCAATTTCCACATCCGGAGCAATATATTCAGATAAAAGCGAGCTGAAAATCATCTCCTGCAGTTTAAAGAATTTCACTGCAGAAAAGGGAAGTGCAATGTTTTCAATCAATTCAAAAATATATGCCCTGGACTGCCGATATGAGGACAACAATTCAACTGACACAGGAATCATATGTTCTGTATATGATGATTTAACTTTGGAAAACTGCAGCTTTAAAAACGGTACTTCTCCTGAAGGAGCAGCAGTATTTCTGAATAACTGTACCTTGAATGTATTGGGCTGTGATTTTATTAAAAATTCCGCCAGTGTGGAATATTATGCCGCCGGAGCAGGAATATGTTCACTCAATTCAAAATTATTCATAAGCTCCAGCAGATTTGAAGATAATTCACTATCCACAATGTATTACTATTGTCCGGGAGGAGCAATATTTTCTAAGAACTGTGAAATTTCTCTTGTCAATTCATCATTAACAAACAATTCCGCTACATATGGAGGTGCAGTCTATCTCACAGATTCCCGTCTCATCACTGACGGAAGCTGTTTTGAAAAAAATTCTGCATATTCAGGTGCTGCAATATTTTCAAATCAGAGCTATGTAAATTTAAAGCTTACCCAAGTATGCAATCATTTCCAGGACGGATGGGGTGTAATATATTGTGAAAACAGCAATATTGACATGTCCGGCAGCTCATTTTCATCAAACCGTGCCGACAGGGGCGGTGTAGTATATTCAGTTTATGGAAACATAACCGCAGCAGATTCCACATTCAGTTCAAACACAGCTTCATCTTATGGAGGTGCATTATACTCATATGACGCGCATGTCAGCGTATTTGGATGCAACTTTACAGAAAATGCTGCTGAATCAGATTATGGAGCCTATGGTGGAGCAATATTTGTGGAAAACGCAAAGTTGAATGTTGCTGACTCCAGTTTCAACAAAAACTTTGCCAATAACAGCGGAGGAGCTATTTACTCAGACGGTTATACTGAAATTAAATCATCTGCATTTTCAGACAATATTGTGGAAAATGATCAGTATTATGCAGTTGGAGGAGCAGTATCTGTTGTTGGAAACGGCAGTTTTAAAGATTGTATTTTTAAAAATAACTTGGCAAATACTACATATACCGCATCAGGTGCTTCTCTTTACCTCAGTAAGGGAAATATTTCTGTAAGCTATTGTAATTTCAGCGATAATCATGCAAATATGGGAGCTTCAATATGCTGTGATAACGGCGATATGAAATTAAGCGATTCCAACTTCCGCAATGAATATGCAAATGAAGGAGGATCTGTTTATCTTTCAGCATCCAGTTCAGAAATTTCAAACTCAAATTTTACAAATTCTCATGCAGGCTATCGTGGAGGTTCAATTTCTCTGAGCGCAAGTGAAGCATCCATTGACAACTGCAGATTTATGCAATGTTCTGCATATCTCGGAGGTGCTATATCCTGCGAATTGTCCAATGTTACAGTTTCAGACTCACACTTTAGTGATAACTCTGCAGAATTTGCAGGAGGAGCTGTATATTCATCACAGGCAAATACTACATTAACAGATTCTCAATTCAGTGCAAATACTGCATCTATTGGGGGCTGTGCATATGAATGTGATGCCTTGAGATGTACCTTTGAGAATAACTATGCATCATCCGTTGCAGCTGCAATATACGGTGCAAATAATCTAGCAACAGACTGCATATTCACAAACAACACTGCATTCGGAGACAATCCTACATTCAACACAACTACTAAAGGATGTACTTTTACTGCAAACAGAATCCTCAAAAGGGCACAGTTTGCCATTGAATATCTCCCGTCTGAATTTTATCAGGGCGACCAGCTATTTGTTTATCTCTACTCCGGATACTATGAATACATTTATAATGTTACTGTAATCCTCAAGGCATTCAAAGGAAATGAGCTTGTGCAAACATTTGAATACATTATCTCTGACGGCTGGACAGTAGATATTGGTGAAGGAGATTATGTCTTTGAATTTGAAGTTAAAGAACCTGATTATGTTGTAAGTCCTGTAAATGCAACAGTTAAAGTTCTTAAAAAGGAAATGGCTAATGTAAATATTGACATTGGTAATGTTACATACTCCCTCCCTGCAGCGGCTGATATTACAAGCAATGTTGGAGGAACAGCAGATGTCTATGTCAATGAAGGGTATCTTGGAAATATTGTCCTTGAGGCAAACAGGACTTTCAGCTTTTCACTTCCTGATTTTTCAGTTGGAAGCTATACATTATCTTTAACAATCGTGCCGACAAACCCGAAGATTGACCAGAAAACATTCAAAAAGGACTTTAACGTGATTAAAAAGCCTACATCAGTTGTCATTGAAGCGGAAGATGGAATAAACACTGAAAATGTTATCATTAATGTTACATCATCCGAAAACGGTAATGCTGTGATAAAAGCCGGAAATATAGTTTTAAAGGTATATCTCATGGCAAATGTCAAAACTCCCGTAGATTTGGGCATTCTGGAAAAAGGATCATATTCCGTTGAGGCAGTCTTTAGTCCTGGTGAAAACTACATTGAATCTTCAGATTCCAAAAACATCAGAATCTCTGCTAAAATATCACAGGAAGACATTAAAATCACACCTCCTGCGGAAGGTTCAAAAGATATAGTAATAAGTCTTCCGGCTGATGCAAAAGGTAAGGTTACACTTTCCATTGCCGGTGAGAACTATGATGTCGATGTCATTGACGGAAAGGCAAATGTGGTGTTGCCTGACCTTGCCGGTGACAATCCGTATACAATAACATACTCCGGAGATGACCAGTACGCAGGATTCAGCATTTCAGGAAATCTGAATCCGGACACAGACATTACAATCAGTCCGGACATGAAAATTGTTCCGTTGGACGGTGGAATTTATCAGGTAATGCTTCCAAATGATGCAGCAGGTAGCGTAACACTAACAATCAACAATAAGAACTATGATTTTGATGTTTTAAACGGCGCTGCCATTGTGGTATTGCCTGAGCTTGAAAACGGCAGGTACGCTTTCTCAATAGCATATTCCGGTGACAATAAATACGGCGAAGCATCTGAAAGCTTCAGTGTTGAAATAATAAATCCTTCAATTACTGCCGGAAATGTCAAAGTGACCTACAGTGCAGGATCATATTATCAGATTACTGTTTTAGGATTCGGAGGAAAACCTGCAGCAAATGCTGAGGTTGTCATAAAATCAAACGGCAAAAAGTTCAAGACACTTAAAGCAGGGTCTGATGGAATCTGCAAATTCAAGGTGGACATGGCTCCCGGAACATATAAACTGCAGATCGCTTCACTGGGAATTTCTGCAGCAAAAACATTGACAGTAAAACATCTTATGAGTCTTAAGAAGGTAACTGTCAAAAGGTCTGCCAAAAATCTTGTATTGCAGGCAACTTTAGCTAAAATCAATGGCAAATATCTTAAAAACAAAAAGATTACCTTCAAGTTCAACGGTAAAAAATACACTGCAAAAACAGACAAGAAGGGTGTTGCAAAAGTAACACTAAAATCCAATGTCCTGAAAAAGCTTAAAGTATCCAAAAAAGTAACTTATCAGGCAACTTACCTGAAAGATACTGTAAAATATTCTATAAAAGTTAAAAAATAAGCGGAAAGTTATTTTCCCTTATTTACTATTTTTTTTTTAAAATTCTCAATATTTCCTGAGGTAATGGTGTATTTAAAATTTTTTTTTTGTTAGTGAAAAAAGTACTGGCTATTTCTGCATTGGATGGGTTTAAAGTTTTTTTGCAATTTCGTTACCTAAATCGGTCAGCCTGTAAAGTCTTCCTTTTCTAACTTCAGGGTTTATGCATACAAGTATATCCTGTTCCCTTAACTGTTTGATTATGTTTGATATTATCTTTTTTTCGATACCTGCATCTGTTGCAATTTCGTTAGGCATTTTAACATTGCCTTCTAAAGTCTTTATTACTTTAATCCTATACTGGGAATTTTTAACAAATTCAAGTTCTTTTTCCATATTATCACCTCATAATACTAATTTAAATACAATTGATTTATGAATATCAATTGTTTATCTAATTGTTATTCTGTTTATATTTTGATAAATACTTTTTCAAATATTATTAATAACATATATACTTAATAACTCTAATTATTAGACTGTTATACATAACTATATAATATGTTATCACCATACTATAATTATGAAAACTGATATGGATGATGAAACATTGAAAAAGTATTCTTACGTAAACGTAAGCAGCTATAGGGTAAGGACGGTCAAGGCTCTTCAGGGAGGAGAGGTTGAAACACCGACAGGCATAGCGGAAAAATCAGGAATATTAAGAAATCATCTCTCAAAAGTACTGGGGGAGCTCAAGGAGGTAGGAGTTGCTGAATGCATTAATGAGGAATACAAAAAAGGAAGGCTTTACAGATTAACTGAAACAGGCGAGAAAATAGCTGAAAATTTAAAATAACCTTGAAAACTTAATCGTCACCAAAAATTGTAACTTAATCAGCACAATATAATTTGCCGATTACTTTAGAGAGAAAAAAAGAAGATAAGTGAATAATTAAATTCACTCAATAATGTTTTGAATTCTATTTGACTTTTACACTGGATTTTACGGTATCTTTAAGGTAAGTCACTTTGACGGTGTATGTTTTTCCTTTTTTGAGCTTTTTGATAACATTCTTGGTTAATGTCTTTTGGGAAATTCCTTTGGAGTTTGTTTTAACCTTGTAGGTTTTGCCGTTGAACTTGAATGTTATTGTTTTTCCTTTAATCAATTTGCCGTTGATTTTAAGTTTAGTTTTTAAGGTAAATTTCTTGGCAGTCTTTTTAACAGTGACTTTGCTGGCTTTAATTATATGGCAAAAATTATTTCCTCAGTCTTTTTTTTTTAAAAAATTGACGGCATTTAACAGGTGACTGGAGTAAAACCAATTTTCTTATATATTACCTTGTGCATAACATAATGTATGATTGAGGCAATTGTGGGTGCAATAATTTTCATAATTATTATAGCAGCATGCTGCGCCAGCGACAGCGGCTCTTCAAATAACACATCACCGCCTAAAAGAAACACCCCGGTTCAAAGAAGAACATATGATGACACAGATTCCTACTCGGAGTGTCCTTCATGCGGTGCACCTTACTATGACGGCTACTGTGAGGAATGTGGATATCCTGATGTCAATCAGGGTTGGATTGGAGAGGAATACGGTTAATAATCAAATAATATTCAATATAAAATTTAATTATCATTAAATCCAATAGTATATCAGGAATACATTAGCTGAGGTTGATGAAATGGTAGATGAAAACAATGCAATGCGTATGAGCAAAACAGAATATTATCTTGCAATTGCTCTTGTCGTATCAAAAAGAAGCACATGTCTTAAAAGAAGATACGGTGCTGTAATAGTAAACAATGATGAGATTGTAAGTACCGGATACAACGGAAATCCGAGAGGGGATGAAAACTGCTGCGACAGGGGAAACTGTCAGAGAATGAACCTTCCGTCCAATTCCGGAAACTACAATGACTGCTTTTCAGTACATGCAGAACAGAATGCAATGATCAGTGCAAGCAGAAACGAAATGCTTGGCTCAACCATTTATCTTTCAGGTGAAATGTATGCAGACGGCGAATGGGTTGAAATAGAGGATGCCGAACCATGCCCGATATGTTTCAGGATGATTAAAAACTCAGGAATCAAAAGAATTGTCTCCAAAAAAGGCATAACTGATTTAACTGATCTGGACTAGTAAACTTTTTTTTAGTGATTCCATGGGTCTTTTTAAAAACAAATCAGATTATCAAAGGCAGTGTGAAGCCAAAATCAAGGAGCTGTGCGGTGGCTTTTTGCCAAATGATGAGTTTGTAAAACGTGCAGTAAAATTCAACCATGAGAGTTCTAAGGCAAATACCTTTGAAAAGAGCGTTTTAAAGCACGAATGTGAAGACGGAACTTTAACGCTTGAAGGAATCGAGGACAGGCTGGATGAGCTTTTGCAGCTTGACTGTGAGACTCTCGATTTAAAAATCAGAAGCAGTCAAAAGCAGGATACAAGCAAATTCAAAACTCAACTGGATATTGAAAGATTCATGGGTGACGAATATGCTGTCAAATATCATGAAAAGATGGCAAAAACAGCAGGTAAGGTCAAATCAAATAATGATTATGATAAATCTAATGTAAGTCCTGCTGAAACTTCTGTTTCAGGCACTGATGAGCTGATAAAGCTTGCAGAACTATATGAAAAAGGATTTTTAACAAAAGAGGAATTTGACTTTAAGAAAAGACAGGTTCTGGGAATCGATGATAAAAACATTTCTGATGTGAGGCCTAAATTTTGTAGCAATTGCGGTGAGCCCGTTAAAAAAGAGGGCAAGTTCTGCTCAAACTGTGGAATGAGGATTTAACTTCATCTGTTAAATTTGCTGAAACATTAAGGAAATCTTTGGTATTGTGGGCCGGAAAATATGTTTTAGATGAATAGAATATTGAAAAAGACTTTCCTATACATATTTTTTAACTGTCAGTATATTCCTACAGCTTTTTTGTAACTTTTTTTTAACCATTGAATCGAAGTTTTCATTTGAGTAGTGTTAAAATTGCTAATAAAAAAATTTTAATAGTCTTTTGTTTATAAATAAATATAATATAAATAATGGAATATGAACTCTCTTTATCGAGAATAACGTTTTGCTTTACATATTTCTGATTTTAAATTTTTCTCTGCAATATTTAAGCAGCTTTCAAATTGTATTGCGAAATGTGATAATGAGCTTTTCTCAGTTTTAGATATTCATGCTGCCTGAAAGCTTTGAGAGTATTTTAAAATGATGTTTTTAGTATTATAATTTAGATTTCAGATGGGACGTGGACAGGATGCTTAAAAGAAAAATGTTTAGGGATATTGCTGAGTATAAGGTACAGTTTATCTCCATTTTTCTCATGGCATTTCTAGGTATCCTTGTTTTTACCGGAGTCTATGTGGATGCAGTCAGTTTTGAAACAACAACAAATGACTATTATAACGAGACCAATATGGCTGACGGCTGGATATATTCCGAATATCTTGTTGATGAGTTTCTCGAGCAGGTATATCTGCTGGGAGCTACCACTGAGATGGAAAGGCAGTTGGTTGTCGATTCACAGGCCAGGATGGATTACTCGCCTGACGTTACACTGCATTTTGTAGAAAACAACACAATATCCAAATTTTATTTGATTGAAGGAAAAAAGCTGGATATTAACGATTCACAGGGTGTATGGCTTGATAAAAGTTTTGCAGATGCCCGCAATATATCAGTTGGCGAAGAAATCACATTTGAGGCCAACGGCACTGAAATAACAAAGCAGGTTCGTGGTTTGGGTTATTCTCCTGAATATGCCTTTGATGTGCCGATAGGTGCTACACAGCCTAATTATACTGCAAAAGGTTTTGCTTATCTCTCACATAAGGCATTCCCGTCAGAAAATATTCCGTACAATGTTTTAAATGTCAAATTTGACGGCAGTCCGGATACCTTTTCAAAATTATTGGACTATCGTTTAAACGGGTATTATACCTTATTTTTAAAAAAATCAGATCAGCACAGTGTGGATGTGATTTCAGAGTCTGTCGCTCAGCAGAAATCCCTTGCATTTGTTTTTCCGATGATTTTTGTATTCATATCCATGCTGATGCTTTTAACAACCATGAAAAGAATTATTTCCAATCAGAGAACACAGATTGGAATTCTAAAGGCTAACGGTTTTAACAATAATCGGATAAGATGGCATTATCTACTTTCAGGCTTTTTGCTTGTGGTTTCAGGATCGGTTATTGGTGCTGTTCTAGGTCCAGTTATATTTTATATCCTTGCTTCACCTTCAAGGTTTAGAGTCTGGAAATTTCCGTTCTGGCATACCGGAGGATATGACTATTCAGTAATTTCAATCATTCTTATGGGTGCGCTGGCTTTGATAGTTTCATATTATTCCATTAAACAGATTATCGATGAGCCTCCTTCAAGCATAATAAGGCCAAAGGCTCCAAAATCATCAAGTCTGTCATTAGTTGAAAAATTAAAGTTCTGGAGAAAGCTTCCATTTGACCTGAGATGGAATTTCAGAAGCATTAAACGAAATAAATTCAGAGCAGTAATGACAATCGTCGGAGTATTGGGCTGTACAGTACTTCTGATAACTGGATTCGGATTATATGAGTCACTCAACGAATCCAGGGAATGGTATTTTGATGATGTTATTCATTATGAATCCAAACTGATTCTTGAAGACAATACTGATATCTCTCAGGTAAATGCCATTGCCGAGGAAGTTGATGGAGTTTCCGTAATGGAGTCATCCATTGAGATATTAAATGAAAAACCTGAA
The DNA here is from genome assembly GCF_900314615.1 of uncultured Methanobrevibacter sp. Classification (NCBI taxonomy): domain Archaea; kingdom Methanobacteriati; phylum Methanobacteriota; class Methanobacteria; order Methanobacteriales; family Methanobacteriaceae; genus Methanobrevibacter; species uncultured Methanobrevibacter sp. Next base: position 22,923 of record NZ_OMWA01000032.1, read on the forward strand.
TTCGTGTCGCTTATGGTTTATAATAGCACGGACCTGATCACGTTTACCGATGACAATCATCAAAAAGTAGATATTGCCAATGATGAGGTTTCCATTTCAAAAAAACTGGCAGATAAACTTAATGTCCATGTAGGCGATACTATCGACTGCAATGTGATTGGCGAGAATAAGAATGTTAAAATCAGAATTGACAGGATTCACTCAAGTCCGTTTTCCCAGGGACTGGTCATGTCTCCGGACAAATGGGAGAGTCTGGGACTGGATTATTCTCCGACATACATCGTAACTTCTCAGCATGTCAATGAATTGTCTGGTGTTAAGTCTGTAGTTTCTCATGATAATCTCGTCGCCGGATGGGACCAGATGGAGGAAGCTCCAATGCTTATAATCTATGCTATGATATCATTCGCCGTTGTTCTGGTTCTGGTGATTCTTTACAATTTGAATGTGATGTCTTTCAGTGAAAGCGAAAGGGATATTGCTACACTTAAGGTTTTAGGATTCAGAAGTTCTTATCTAACAAGACTACTTTCAGCAGAAAGTGCATATTTCATCATTATAGGATTTCTGGTGGGCATTCCTGTCGGATATCAGCTTCTGCAGATTATGATTTACTCATTTGGGGACACCATTTATATGAGGCCGTCAATATCAGTGCTGAATCTGGCAGTAACAATCTTAATAATTATCTCTGTTTCAGTAGTGACAGGCCTTTATTTTTTAGGCAAAATCAGGAAACTGAATATGGCGGATTCCCTCAAGGAACTTGAAAGATAACCAGTTTATTTTTTTTTATAAAAATATGGAATTCTGAAAAGATTTAAATGGAAAGTTATTTTAACTAAAATCCCTTTTTTCACTGCATCACTTAAATACTTCGGATTATATATTAATTATTAAGGATATGTTAAATATTTTTACACATCCGATTAAATATTGTTGACAATATTGAATATGGGGGTAAAATAATAAATGAAAGTAAATCGTAAACTGATGATTATTTCAATGGTTATTATTGCATTTTTGGCCGTCGGTGCGGTAAGTGCATCTGAAAACGTCACAAATGACCTTGAAATCGCTGATTTTCAAGAAACCATAGCCGTTGATGATAATCTTAATGATGCCGTTGCAGCCGATGATGAAAGCGAAAAAATTTCATCACCTCAAAGTGAAGTGGCTGTATTGGCGGCAAACGAGACTGTTGCGGATACTCCATCCAAAAACCGTTATGACTGGTCTACCCTTTACAATAAGAATACCGCTGACGACAGTTTGGTGATTGTTGATATTTCCAATGTTTTTGGAGGAAATAAAACAGGCGATTCATTTTTAGTATTTGATAAAAACAATACTGAAAAAGGTTCATATGCTGTTATTGGCCTTTCAAGTCTTTTAGGTGGAAACGGTACTTTTGACACATCATATGTCACACTTGACATCTCTTCTATTTTAGGAGGAAATAAAACAGACGATTCATTTTTAGTACTTGACTTGCCTAGTTTAGGAGTAACTTCTTTCGGCAATTCATCAACACTGGTTGTTGATTTGACAAATCTTTTAAGTGAAAACAGTTCTACTGCAGGTTCATTCATATCTATGATGTTCGGTAAATTTCCTGTGAAAAATGATTTAAGCACAGTATATGTGAACAAAACATTAAGGGGCATTAATCTTCCTCGTCTTTTCAGCGGAAACTTTACAGAACTTGCTTCAGCTTTAGATGGTTTCGAATGGGGTTTGATTTTTGGTCAGAACAGCACCAGATTAAATTCAATTTTCAATGAATTAAACTGGACAAGTATCTTTGACGGCAATCTGACTCAACTTACAGACAGTTTGAACTTATCTGATGTTGCATCATTATTAAATATGACTTCATTGACTGACGCTTTGAATTTAACTTCAGTTTTAGATAACATCTCTGTGTCTGAAGCGCTTAAATTTAATGTCACTGAATTTATTGACGGTTTGAATTTAACTGATTTGTTTGATGGATTTAACGCTTCTTCTATGCTGAAAAATATTAATCTGACCGGTTTGGCTGATAATGTTACTTCTATGCTGAAGAATGTTAATCTGACCGGTTTGGCTGATAATGTTACTTCTATGCTGAAGAATGTTAATCTGACTGGTTTGGCTGATAATGTTACTTCTATGCTGAAGAATGTTAATCTGACTGCTATAGAGGATAATGTTACTTCTATGCTGAAGAATGTTAATCTGACTGCTATAGCTGATAATGTTACTTCTGCGCTGAAGAAGGTTAATGTGACTGCTTTGGCTAATAATGTTTCAGACCGGTTAACTAATGCAACTGATTCATTGAAAAAAGCTGTTTTAACTACATTGTTTGACAGTGTAAATAAATTGTATGATACTGTGGAAGCTTTAGCTCAAAAAGCGGCTGATTTAAGAGATAATATTAATTTGACTGCTTTGTATGATAATGTTACTTCTTTGATTAAGAATGTTACCGGCAGTGTTGAAAAATACCTGGCTAACAATTCCATTATCAAAAATATAATTGACAGGATCGTGAAAAACAGCACAGCTCCGGTTGAAGTGCCTGCTGATTCCATTAAAAGCGCTAATTTAAATACTTATTATGCTGCTAAAACCAATTATTCAGTTACTGTAATGTCTGGAAACAACACTGTAACAAGTGGAAAAGTATTATTTACAGTAAATAACAAACAGTATACTGCCAATATCAAAAGCAATGGTGTTGCAACATTAAGCGTTAAATTAAAACCTGGAACCTATTACGTCACATCCAAGTATAATGATGTTTTAGTGCAAAAGAAAATCGTTGTTAAAAAATCAATCATTACCAAAAACGTTTCCAAAAAAGTCAAAAAGACAGGTAAGTTTACAGTTAAAGTCCTAAACACAAAAGGAAAAGCTCACGCTAAACAGACTGTAAAAATCAAATTGAAAGGCAAAACATACAAAGCTAAAACCAACAGCAAGGGTATTGCAACTTTCAAATTACCTAAAACTTTAAAAGTTGGAAAATACACCATTAAAACAACATGTAAAGGTTTGACTGTTTCAAATAAACTTACTGTTAAAAGATAATTGATTTTATCTTTTAATTTTTTTATTTTTTTAAAATTTGTATTTTGACACCTAAATGGTGCAAGAATACCTTGACTTCTTCAAGTCGAGGATGAATTGCATAAAAAGAGCATTAGTTATCAAATGCTCTTGGTAATTCTTTATATATTGTCTATTGATATATTATATTTTGTGTTCAAAATTAATTGGAATATAAAATAGATATTTTTGATGTGTTTTTTCATGTTAGATGAGTGTATTATTGTTAATGAAGGTTTGAGGGTTAAGTTGTATCCTGATAAGGTTATGAAGGATAAATTTAATCAGAGTCTGGGTAATGTTAGATTTGTTTGGAATAATTTATTAACAGAATACCAAAAAACCTTTGAATTATTTAAACAACATGGTTATACAAGGCTAAAATGCAATCAAACCACATTCAACACCATGTTAACAATGTTGAAAAAACAATATCCATTTTTGTATAAAAGTGAGTCAAGTAGCTTGCAACAGGTTTATCGTGACTTATTACACGCATTTAATGGATTTTTTAAAAACATCTCTAATTATCCAAGATTTAAATCCAAAAAGAATCCTAAAAATGGATTTAGAATACAAAACAATAATAATATCAAAATAACCAGCAATACAATTGTTTTACCA
>NZ_OMWA01000033.1 GCF_900314615.1 uncultured Methanobrevibacter sp.
AAAAACTATTTAAAAGTTAATAAAAAAATAGAATACCCAACTTACAATTCATCCACAACTTACAGAAGTTGTGGTATTCTTGCATTATTAAGATAAAAACTACCATTTTCAAAAGTAATATTTATTTTAATAGCCCATAAAAAGTTTAATAAAAATATAAAAAATATTTTATTTTTAATCAAATATTCAAAAAAAAACTTAAAATAGCTTTAAATTTGAAACTTTTTTAATAAGTTATATATACAGTTAAAAATCAATAGAAATATAGGAGGTAAAAAATATAGACAAAAAGACAATTGCAGTTATCGCAGTAATCGTAATCTTAGTTGCAGCAATAGGCGTAGGATTATTCCTAACACAGGGAAAAAATACAAAACCTGCAGACACTAAAATTATAAAAAACACATCAAATACTTCTGTTACAAACACAACAAGCCAGAATGTAGCATCAAATTCAACTCCTTCTAATGCATATTACATTGATGAAGATGGTGAAAGAGAGTATTATTATGATGATTACTATGATAATGACGGACCATATGATTAGTGAAACAGGAGATTTATCTCCATTCACTCTTTTTTTAATTTAACAACCATCTACAGGCAATTTTAACCATTCACTCTACAATCTCTTCAATAATATTCATTTTATCGCACTTTAACATAACAATCCTGCCCTCTTTCATATAGGAAAAACAGTATCTATCAAATGTCTTGTTCCATGTGCCGTAGTTTACAGGTTCTGTTTTAAACAGTCCATCGACACCGTTTATGGATTTCTGCTGCCAGCTTCCGTCATTAATATCATCCAAATCAATACAATCATCAGATTCCAAAACGCTTATCGACAAAAGCAGCAGATTATTTTGATGGAATGTCTTTTCATATTTTATGACTTTGTGATTTGAAATTTCACTCTGGCTGATTTCGGTTTCATTGTCATCTTCAAGAAATCCCCAGGATACTGTGAAATTCAATCCTCCTACATCAACATCCCTTGGTTGCGCAAGATGATATTTTGAACCGTATGGAACAGGAGAGTTGTGAACAATTGCAAAGGCAATTATCAACATCACTATGAAAAATACAACTGAAAATACTGTCCTTTTGTCCATTCAAATCACTTAAAAAAAAATGTAATATAATTATACTTGGCAAAAAGACTATTTAAATTTAATGGTGCGATTTAAATTAAAAAAATAAAAAAGAAAAAGTATGAGCTTATTTAGCTACTACTTGTTCTAATAATTCTACACTTGGTGCATCAACTTGTACAAACTGATTATCAGATGAGTAAACGAAAATGAAACGTCCGTCTTTTTCAGTATAAAGACCTTCAACGCCACTGACATTTTTCATTACTGTATTTCCAGATGGAGATAAGTCAACACCTTTTTCTGGAAGGAATGTGTCAACAGTAATGTTTTTATCACCGTTTACTAAAACTGTTCTGTTCATTTGAGCGCTGACTCCTGAAAAGTCAGATGCTTTATTTACCACTTTTTGTGAATCATCTGCTGTAAAACCGTTTGGTGTATTGAATTTAGGTTCAGCTGATACAAAGCTTAATGTAGCTACAACAGCGATTAAAATAAAAAGCAAACTAATATTTTTTTTGCATTCATTTTTTCACCTTTATTGAACAATAATTAAAATTATTGTTAATGTTTATTTTAACTATAAACATATAAATATGTTTTGTAAAATAAGTTGAATAATCTATTAAACTGTTAAAAATTATTTTTAAAAATGTGAAAAACAACCCTGAATCAGGGTCGTTAATCACATTGGAATTTTGTCATACGGTTTGTTTTTATTTGAAAAATCTTTTTTTTTAAAAAAATTATTGCAAATAAAAAGGCATATGTCCCACCCGCCTGCCCTAAATATAATGAATTTAATTCATTATAATCATTTGAAGATGCACATTGTTTCATCCCTGTTCATATCATGATAGAACTCTGCTGCATCTCCTTCAAATTCTATTACCTGCACCATCTCATATATCTCATCACTCAGATTCGGATTGATATCCTTTAGGATGTTATCATGTTCATAGAGCATGTCCCTGTTGAATTCAATTTTCTTCTCATTTTCAAACAGAGCCCCATAGTATATTTCAGCTTCCACAAGATCCTGGAACATATGGCTTCCAAAGGAAAGCTCAGGCATGTATCCAACTTCACTGTAGGCCTCTTCAAGAATTGCCGTAAAGTGGCTGATATCTGCAAACACCACAGGAATTCCAAGCTCCGGTGAAGATGTGCCTATTCTTCCGGGAACTATGAGAATTGCAGTTTTTCTCTTATCCCTGCAGTATGCGTTAACGTCACTGATTACCCGTGAGAGTGAACTTTTCTGTGCATATGGATATTCATAATACCTGTGGGGATCAACATAACATATTGCATCTACCTTATTTTTTCGTGACATTCCCATTGAGGATTCCCTGATATGGAAGAATACGTTTTTATCTTCAGGCATTTCAATGGCTTCATTGTTTGTTGAAACCTGCAGAGGTCTGCACTGTAAAAGATTAATGTTGAAAGAGTTGTCCTCACCTACATTTACAGTGTATTCTATATCGACCGGATAGTCATATGCAGTCTCCAAAGTATTGAGAATTTCCTTCATCACATCAATGAATTTAGTGTTTTTGACAATTCCTTCACAGTTGACAAATACTATTTCACGACGCTGCCCACGGTCACGAAACATCCTTTCGGCTTCCTTGTCATGTTCTACAAGAACTTTTTTTGCATATCTTGGAATAACGTCAAGCCCTTCATCTACAGCAACGTCATGAAGAGATATATTTTTCAAATCAATCACGTCAAGATAGTGCTGTGAGTATCTGTGCTTTTCCTTGATGTCCTTTGCCATTGTAACTTCAGGCCTGTCCAGATTTATGATTCTCGGATAGTCCTTTTTGGTCCTGTCAACAGCTTTTGTTCCAAGACCCATTACAAGTCTGAGCATTCCTTTGCTGTTGTCCATATCGGGAAGTGGAGAATATGGACTGTATGAAAATCCCACGCCTGCTGCAGTCGGGAAGAGATAGTCTCCGTAATAGGAACCTGAAACCCTTTGTACAAGAAGTGCCATCTGCTCATCGGTATCATCAAGGCCGTTGAGTTTCCTATACTCGAGAGCGGAAATGTTCATGGTACTTGAATATACTATTTTAACTGCCTCTTCAAATGCTTCAAGACGCTCTTCAAGAGATCCCCTGTTGACACAGAATACTGATTCGTATTTTCCTGCAAATGCGTTTCCGTATCCGTCTTCAAGAAAACTGCTTGAGCGTACAATAATAGGATTCTGTCCGAAATAGTCCAAGATATGTATGAATTCCTTTTTTATTTCATCGGAAAATGTTCCGTTTTTAAGTGCTTCTTCCAGTTCTTTTCCGTATTTGTAATATCCGTCCTTTGTTCTCTGCTTTACCCTTAAATCCCAAAGGTCATTGGAGACTATATATGTGTAGAACAAATCGGAACCAATATAGAATGAATCGTCAGGCTCGAATATATTGCTGTAAATTTCAGGGCAATTCTTTTCGATGATTTTTCTTGCAAGAAGCATACCACAGGATTTACCTCCTACAAGTCCGCTTCCCACCCGTCGGTCGTATATGGTAGTGTAATCCTCGAATGTGAAATATTCCTTGATTTTAGAAAGCATCTTTTCATCTTTGGTCATCATGAGCTCACAAATCTTATCGCACTCATCATCGATATTTTCGCCTTCACTATACTTCATTCTCACCTGAAGCATGTACCTCTCCCAGCTGTCCAGTATCTGACCGTTCTGATACTTATCTGAGTCATTGATTGTCTTGTAGTATCTGCTTACTTCCTGACCGTCCTGAAGAGCCTTTACAAGACCGGTTACAGGATTGAACTTATGGCCTAAAAACATTGTCTGGGAGTATCTGTTCCATACCTTCAATGGTGAAACGTAGACCTCTTCCGGAGAACTGGAGTAAACGTTAAGGAAAAGCTGTGTTGTTTCACGGATTTTGGCTATTGCATCATAGGAATGTCTTCCACGTATAATCGGGAAGTATGCCACAGTATCAAGTGAAAACAGAAATGGACATGTTACCTTAAAGAAGTTTCCCATCATCAAATCTGTTGACCAGACAGCCTGAAGGTCACTTAGACAGTCAAAGACATAGAATGCATCGTATCCTTCCTTTTCTATGATTCTGTGGACTTCAAGGGTAAATGTCTCAAACTGATTATATGGATTTACCATATATATCCTGATGCCGTCACGTTCAATCATTGCAAATTCTGTGTCGGGATTGTCCTGTTCGGCTTCAAGAAGCCTGAAATCATCATCGCTCATCTCTATCAGTGGAGGGTGATTTGCAAAGCGGATGTATATCAAGTTTCTTTTATCTTCTTTTGCCTGTCTGATATATGGGTTTACAAAGTATGAAAACTCGTTGAGGTTTGTAACGTTCCATACAACATTATCCCCCAGACGGATATTGTCTAGAGCACTGTCAAGTCCCGGAATTCCTGATTTGATTCTGTCAAACGCAGCCATAATAACATCTCCTTAATTTTAATGCTGTTTGCTTACCATCGGTACTCCTGTCAGCTCGCAGGCTTCCATGGTCAGTGAGACCAGATCTTCCCGTTCAAGATTTTCTATATCAGTATTACCTGCCTGCTGAGTCAGTGAGGATACCTCCTGTGTCATTGCTTCAATATAGTTTGCAACCTGCTGGCCTTTTCTTATAGGATCAAGTCTTCTTCTAAGCACCCTGTCCTGTGTTGCAATTCCTTTCGGACATATTCCTTCAGAACATGACTGGCATACTTTACATCCTATGGATATCAGTGCGGATGTAGCTACATATACTGCATCAGCACCTAGAGCTATTGCTTTTGCAACATCGGCACCTGACCGGATTCCTCCTGCAGCAACAAGGCTCACTTCACTTCTTAAATTGATTTCCTTTAAAGCGTCATCTGCCTTGACGATTGCTTCTATTGTTGGAATACCCGCATGTTCTGTAACCACTTCAGGACTTGCACCGGTTCCTCCCTGCATACCATCAACAACAATCATATCCGCACCTGCCTTTGCAGCGATTTTAACGTCCTGTTCAACTCTTCCTGATGCAAATTTGACAATGATAGGTATTTTCCAGTCTGTAATTTCCCTTAGCTGGTCGATTTTCATTCCCAAATCTTCAGGACCTACTATGTCCATGTGTCTTGCAGGACTTAATGCTGATGTCCCTTCCGGAATATTACGAACTCTTGCAACTTCTGCTGTTACCTTATGGGCCAGAAGGTGTCCTCCCATACCTGATTTTGCACCCTGACCTATTTTTATCTCAACTGCTTCCGCATTATTTAAATATTCTGCTGAAACACCGAAACGACCTGATGCATACTGTGCGATGAGCTTGTCGGCGTAATGCCTTTCTTCGGGAAGCATTCCTCCTTCACCGGTGTTGGTAATAGTTCCCACTTTACTGCTTCCGATTGCCAGTGCTATTTTTGCCTCTTTGCTTAATGCACCAAAAGACATTGCCCCAATCATTATAGGAGTGTCTATTTCTATCGGATTTTCAGCAAATCTGTCACCTAAAACCACTGAAGTTTTGCATGTTTCCCTGTAGGAGTCAATCGGAGGTCGTGATACCTGTGCAGGAAGTATGCTTAAATCATCAAATGTAGGAATTTTACGTGTTAGTCCACATCCCCTAACTTTATATGAACCTGTCTGGCTTTTACGTTTTATTTCAACCATTGTTGAGTTTGACCAGACACCTCTTCCTTCATCTACAAGAGGCCTTACATATATAGCATGTGTAGGACACATCTCTTCACAGATTTTACATCCCACACAGTTTTCCTGATGTATCGGAAGAGGTTCATCATTGATTACCTCATATACATCGTGAGGACAGTTTGAATAGCAGCTATAACAGTTTTTACATGCTGATTTTTTAGGATTGTCACATAAATACCAGCAGCATCCCGGCCGGTCATTGCTCTGTTTGCAGATTTCTATTTTTCTCTCAACAGTAAATGACATTAGTTAACCTCCTCTTTTAGCGGTTTGAAAACCGGACACACTGAATATTTTGTTCCTCCGGATTTTACAACTTCATCTATTTCATCTGTCAGTTTTGCATAAGGTTTCCATGCAAGTTCATCCTTTTTATCTACAATCAGCGCTTCAGTTATGATGCCTTTGGTTAGAAGATAGTCTAGAAGTGTTGTAACGATTGATCCGTCCTGACCCTGGGAATGCTTAAGTGATTTGACTGTAAGCACTTTAATATAATCTCCAATCGGTTTTGAATTGTCATTTCTCAGATTGCATGGTATGAATGTTCTAGGACACACTGCAAAGCATGCATGACAGTCATCTGTGCATTGCCCTCTCATTATCGGTTTTGTATCATCGATTGTGATGAGATTTTCAGGACATGCATATTCACATGCACCGCAAAGCACACATGCTCCAACGTCAATGACATTTGATTTCAAATCCATAAACTGGGAAAGTGCCACTTCATCTGCGATTGAATCGTCAGATTTTTCCCTCTGATACAATACAGGACGTGCAAGAAACTCTCTTCTTTCAACATATTCAAGATTTTTGCTGATTTTAGAGCCGGCAATTCTTGTTAAAAGTTCAAAGTTTGAATCTGAAAGCTCATTTGCTTCAATGAATTTATCTTCAATTGCACCGTCAATTATTTCCTGACCTTTTCTTGTTCGAACAATCAGTGTTGACCAGCCGTTATCTGACCCGATAGAACCTATGGATATGTCTGATGTTTCAGATGTAAGTTCAACACAGACATTGCAGTTTTTTCTGATGATTCTTTTGGCAACAGACAGTGGAATTTTTACTGTCTCTTTGGTTTTCAAAAGCAAGGAGATGAATCCTTTGTCTATCTGGAACTTTTCGATATCCTCCATTTTCAGGCCATATTCCTTTAGAAAATTTACAAAGTATTTGTATGAGAAGTTTTCCATACAGAAAAGGCCCAGTTTAACATCAATAGGGCTGTCTGTATAATGCTGGAGTTTAGATGCAGCCATTATTTCACATGGTGTTCCGACCATAGCTATTCTTTTTTCACTCATTTTTTCAGCTCCTATTAACGATTTTTTTAAAGTTTGAATATTCACTGTCTGTTAAATCAAAACCGTATTCGGTTAAAGTTTCTTTTAGATGTTTTTTGTCATCTGCTGTAGATTCAACCATGACTGCATTTTTTCCAAGGCTTTTGACATCTCCAAGAACATATATTGTTCCTCTCATGATGGACTCGCCTACATCATCAGTAACGTCACCAAGTATAATCAGTGTTCCGCCCATCATCAGAAGTCCGGTCATGAATCCACTGTTTCCGTCAATTATTACGGTACCGCCTTTCATGATTTCTCCTGTTCTTGAACCGGTGTTTCCTTTAACTATTACTGTTCCACCATATATTCCCTGACCTGCACCGTCACCTGCAGTTCCTTCTATTATAAGCTCACCGCTTGTCATGTTGTCTCCTGCAAACCATCCTGCATTACCTTTGATATGTATGTGAGGTCCGTTAACCATGGTTGCGACAAAATATCCTGCAGATCCGTTGATTTCTATTTCAACATCTTCACATAAACCTGCACAGATGTTGTGTCTTGATTCGGGATTGTTTATTATGAGTCTGTCATGAACTGCGGCCTGTTTTTTTATGATACGGTTAAGTTCCTTTTCACTCATTTCTTTAGCATCAATAACATATTCTTTCATGAAAAAACTCTCCCTATATGGTGTATGCCCTGGTTTCTCCCGGAGCAATCTGTTCAATGTTGTCTGAATCAGTTACATCATGCAGTGCCATTTCTTCAGAAGCGATTGCAAATATTTCATCGGTTTCAACCATTACTCCCGGCCTTAATCCAAGCTTGTCTTTTGCAATTCCAATACCGTCAGGTGTTCCGACAAGTATTGAAAAAGGTCCGTCAAGGTCAATTACTGCCTGGTCAAGTGCCTCTTCAAGCTTATAGCCCTGGTTGAGTTTATCAGCCATATAATGGACAATGCATTCCGTATCATTGAACGATTCAAAAGTATGACCTTTCCTTTCAAGAGGGTCTCTTATTTTCCAGTAGTTTGTAATCTGGCCGTTGTGGACTACTGTAATGTCAGGTATGATGTAGCTTTGATAAGGGTGTGCATGGTATCTGTCCACACCGCTTTCTGTTGCAAAACGGGTATGTCCTATTCCATGTGTTCCCATTCTGCTTTCAACGTCAAATCGCTTTGCAATGTCTTTTACTTTACCGACATCCTTAATCATTTCAAATGAATGTGATCCGTTAATGACTCTTACGTTTTCAAGTTCGTCAATTTCTCTGATGCATGGTTTTAGAAGGGAATATTCATCCAGTGCAATTTTGCATTTGTATACGTCTGAGTCACCTACTGATTTTATAAGCTGTTCATCAAATATCGGACTTATCTGTGTTAATAATGATTTTAAGTTGTCTAGTGTACCTCGTCTTCTTTTTACTTCAATGTTTAGTTGATAATAATTTTCTGGAAAATCCAAACTGCCGTATAACGAATAACCTGCTGAATCAGGTCCCCTGTGCTGTAGGGATTCAAGCATTGATGTCAGTGCTTTTCCTATTGGGTGTGATTTTTTATCCTTGTATATTACCCCTGCTATTCCGCACATTTTTTTACCTCCAAATAAAAATAATCGGCGAATAACATTTCATATGCCTTTTAAATAATCATGAAATTACCATATGCCTTAATAATAATTCTTACTCACTAAATTCCATATGCCTTTAAAAATAATTTTGTTTTAATTTAACCTCCAAAAAATTAAGATTTATTGGCAGTCTCAAACCGTTAAATCTGACCACCAATGTATGATACTGATTATACGTTTAAGTATTCATCCCTTTCATAATCAAATACCTGTATCCTGTAAGCATCCCATTCTGCTCTTTTGATAGCGTAGAACTGATTGAATACTTTTTCACCTAAAGCGTTTTTAACAACTTCATCCTCTTCAAGTGAATGATATGCTTCCCATAAACTTGTTGGAAGGCTACTGATTCCTTTTTCTGCAATTTCATCTTCAGTGTATGCAAAAAGGTTTTCTTCAGTAGGTTCACCAGGGTCAATCTTATTGTCCATACCGTCAAGACCAGCTTCAAGAAGTACTGCAAATGCAAGGTACGGGTTACATGACGGGTCAGCGGATCTGCATTCAATTCTTGTTCCCAGTCCTCTAGATGCAGGGATTCTTAATAATGTTGATCTGTTTTTAAATCCGTAAGCTATGTAGCATGGTGCTTCATAACCTGGTACTAAACGTTTGTAGGAGTTGACTGTCGGTGAGAGAATTGATGACAATGCAGGTGCATGTTCAAGTAATCCTCCGATGAAGTATAATGCTTCCTGTGAGATTTGATTTTCTCCGTCAGGGTCGTAGAATATGTTTTCACCGTTTTTGAAAAGACTCTGGTTACAGTGCATTCCGCTACCGTTGATTCCCATGAAAGGTTTCGGCATGAATGTTGCTTTAAAACCTAGTTTGTTTACAAGTGCTTTTACTGCTTCTTTAAATGTAATTACAGCATCTGCTGTTTTTAAAGCATCTGCATATTTGAAGTCAACTTCGTGCTGGCCTGCTGCAACTTCGTGGTGGCTTACTTCCACATTGAAGTCAAGTTTTTCAAGTCCTAAAACGATTTCCCTTCTGATATCAGTACCCTGATCCAATGGTTCAACATCAAAGTATTCTGCTTCATCTGCAGGGACGTAGTTTCCGTCTTCATCCCCTTTTATGATGAAAAATTCAGGTTCAGGACCCATATTGAACTGATATCCTCTTTTTTCAGCTAACTGTAATGATTTTTTAAGTACTCCTCTTGGATCACCGTCATATGGTTTTCCATCTGTAGTGAAAATATCACATATAAACCTGCTTGTACCTTTTGATTCAGGTCTCCATGGAATTGTTGAGAATGTGTCAATGTCGGGTTTTGCCAGAAGGTCACTGTCATTGATTGAAGCTAATCCTGCAACAGATGAACCGTCAAAAAGCAGTCCGTCGTTTACAATATCCTCAACGTCATCAGCTTTTTTGAGTGGTACTGCCATACTTTTCGGTAACCCATGTATATCTGAAAATTCCAGTTTAAGGAATTTTATATCGTTTACTTCGATTGTTTTAATTATTTGGTCTAATTTTTTATCTTTTGCTGACATTTTTTCACTTCATCTTTTGAGTAGAAAATCCATAAAAAAATGGACTTACTTAAATACATAGTCGGAAGGAAGTTTCCTTCCGATTAATAATTTTAATATAATTATATATAAATCTTTCGATAGTTTAAAAAAAATGTAAAAAATATGTTAATTATTCAATGCCGAATGTCATATAATTGATACATATTTAAAAATCAGTATTTTTTTAACTTTAACGTCAGCTATTTTTAAATAAAAATTGAATTTAAAAAGAGTTTGATGTATATCCCCATTTAAAAATAAAATTAATTTTCAATATCCTTGACGTTAAAGTAAAAAGAGATAAATTAAATCAATAGTTTTAAAATTAAATTTGATTTGGTTGACCGCAAAATCAACCAGATTAATTATTTCAATCAGGCATTTTCTTTCATGGTTTGAATCTGCTCATCACGAGACTTCAGTTTCAATGTAAATATAAATGCGATAACAGAAACAACCGAAGCTAAAATGAGACTTGTTTTATATCCGAATATTCCTGAAAATGAAGCGATAACACCACCTATTAATGCACCACCTATTAACTGTCCAACACTTGAAAGCATATTGACGATAGCCTGACCGGCACCCCTTTCATGGGATTTTGCTTCACTTAAAACAATGTACCTTAAAGGAGCTCCTATGATTGTAACCATACCTACACCTGCCAGACAGCCTGCAACTATAAACAATATGAAATTATCAGGATACAATGCAATGACTATTAAACCGACGGCCAGTATTATGGTTCCGGCTGCCATAATCATACGTGAACCAACTGTATCAAGAATCCTTCCTATAACTGGAGCTGCTACTGCATTGGCTCCCAAAATCGGAATAAGCATCAGACTTGCCATCTGATCATTTAAACCCATTGAAATAATTACCAGTGAAGGGATGAAAATTACTGAAGAATAAATCAGACCATAAGCCAGAGTCTCAATGCATGCAATTGTTATTTCCTTATTTTTCAAAAGATGTATTGCTACAATGGATTCTTCTGCCCTTTTTTCAACCATTACAAAAACAGGCAGCAGAATAATAAACATTACAAGAAACGGAGCTACATTTAGCGATAAAACACTATTTACAAAATTATTTGAATCAATCTGATTTAAACCGTATGAGAGAAATACCGCAAGAAGACTTAAAAGTACAATTCCCGGATAATCGATTTTAAGCTTTCTTTCATTTTCCATATCCGGAAGAATATATGCTGCAAATACAATAATGAAAACTGCAATAGGAATATTGATTGTAAAACACCAGTGCCATCCGAAAGGAATCAGTGCAGCGCCAACCAAAGGTCCTCCAATGGCAGAAATTCCAAATACACTTCCTAAAATTCCCAATGCCCTTCCTCGCTCTTCAAGTGGAAATGCATCGCCGATGAATGCCCCTCCTACAGGAAATATTCCTCCGCATCCAAAGCCCTGTATTACTCTTCCAATCAGAATCATTTCCATATTTGCTGAAAATGCAATAAGCGCAGAACCAACAGCAAAAAACAGCACATCAAGAATGAAAATCTTTTTACGGCCGTAAAAATCTGAAAACTTTGCCATAATAGGTGAGCCTATCATGAATGCAATTACAAAAAGTGTAAATATCCAGCTTGATTCCCTGCTTGTGAGATTAAAAGTCTGTTCTATTGACGGAAGCACGGGACCGATTATTCCGGTGTCAAGTGAGCCCATAAACACCCCTATCAAAAACAGTATTAAAATCAGATTTCTTGTTCTGGCGTCTAATGTAGTTTGCGGCATAATAATCAGTAGTAGTGATATTTAAAAGTCAAATAATGTTTTTTGAGCGATTTTTTTAATCTTTAAATCTTCATTTTTATAGAATCTGCTGTTTAAATCATTGTTGATATGGTCGTAATCCTTCATATTCAGAATGTCTTTAAGGCATCTGTATCCATCATATTTTGATACGATTATCCTTTCAAAATTAAATGAATCCCAGACCAGATAGAATGTTGAAATAATTGTATTTTTGCTTAAATGCTCATTTAAGAAGCGGAGATTATCATATGTGTCCAGCAGCAACCCCTCATGATTTTTCAAATCATCTATTTTCCATACGGGATTCAGGTTCATGCAGAAGTTTTTAAGTTCATACTCAAGCATTTTCACATATTTTTCCTTTTTTAAAAAGTGCTCCGCCATGATGTGAGTATTGAGAACATATCTTTCATGGTTTTCATCTTCATATGCCCTGCGGATATGTATTTTAATGAATTCAACAGGAATTTTAGCCAGTTTTTTTCTGTAGTTATCCATATAAAACTCATTGAATTCATTGAAGTAATAAAAATCAATCAAATGTTTATTGTAAATGTTTATTCTTCTTTTTTTGTTTTTATAGAATACTTTGGATTTTGAAGAAAGTACTATATTGTCTCCAAGCAGATTGTTTTTAAAGATTCTATCTTCCAGTACCTCACGTTTTCCGGATTTTTTAAGGCCGTGTTTTTTCAGAATCTTTTTAAGGGATTTGGTATTGTATTTTTGAATCTGTGCTGAAAATGCAATTTTGCTGGTTTTATTAAGCAAGTATTTGTTTTCAAGCAGATAGTCATTTAAATACACCTCAGACAATCCGTATTTATTGGCTACATCACGAACTGCATCGTCAATGCTTGATTGACTCTTTAAAACTAGATATATAAAATCAAATGTATACTGAATTTCAGATACATCATATCCTTTCGGAACACTGCCTGTGTATTTATAGGAAAGCTTTTCGGATTTATCAACAAACATATTATTTTTAATTTTTATTGGTTATTGTTATTATATCTTACCAGTCTTTCAGTTCTTTTGAGGTCATATTTACATTTAATGGTGTCAGACTTGGTCTTTTTTCAACAAGCAGTGCATATCCATCACTTCCCTCATCATATTCGCTGACAAGGTCAGGCGTAATCATTATCAAATCATCACCAGAATCGTTATCATCAAGAGGATATTTGAATATTTCTTCCTTTTCTGTGTCTGTATTGTCAATGACCTTTTTGTCAAGCATCTTATGGGAGAGATGTGTCAGTTTAACATCTTCTGATTCATAATTGGAAGGCACATTCAGATTAAAGAGATCAACTCCTTCAGGAAATCCTTCATCGATTATTTTGGCTACCAGATCATGCAGAACCTTTTTTGTCAAATCAAAATTATAATCTATATGCCATTCGCCTTTTTCATCCCTTTTGTATGATGTTTTAGGGTCCATGAAAAGTGACACGGCTATTGCTGGAATTCCCAGACTGACCGCTTCGAATGCAGCACATACTGTTCCGGATGATGTTATATCACAGCTGATGTTAACTCCCTGATTTATACCGCTTATGACAAGGTCAGGTTTTTCATCCATTACGTATTTTGCCCCGACTACAACACTGTCTGCAGGACTTCCTGATACTGAATATGCTCTGCTTTTATCTTCAAGCTCGCAGGATTCAATTTTCAGGTGTTTGAATAATGTAAGACGGCGACCTACACTGCTGTTGTTTTTATCCGGAGCCACAACAGTAACGTCTGCCAGGTCTTCCACTGCCTGTTTTGCTGCCAAAATTCCAGGTGCAAATACTCCATCATCATTAGATATTAAAATATTCATATTAAAAGACCTCAAAAAATGTGTATTAATATTATATTTTTATGTTATAGTTAAAAAAAGTATATTAAAAATTGATAGATTTAAAAAAAAATTAGAAAAAGGATTATGAAAGCTATTTTTCCAAAACAGCAATATAGTCCATTTTTCGTCTTAGAAATGGCAGCCATGTGAAGAGCCTGAAAGCAGGTTTGAACTTGTTCATGCCGTCAAAAAGATTAACATCACGTATCCATCTGAAAGCAGAATTAAGCTTTACAAGCTCACTTCCTTTTTGAACGCCCCATATGAACTTGGAATCAGTCCTCCACTGATTTTTCAGTTACGTTTTCAACTGATACAGGAGGCATTATTTCAACAAATACAGTGTAGCGTCTGAAATTGTCAGCGATGATTTTCAGTATATCCTTATTGTCTTTTTCTGTAAGATACATTGAAAGACCTTCGATTATGAATAACAAATTTCCGCTTTCTATTTTAATCTCATTGGCCCATGCAGGATCCATTGCTGAGTATGCAAGAGTTGTGACTCTTTCATTATCTTCTATATATTGAAGTCTGAAATTTGCTGAATTTTCCAAATCGATATTGTACCATCTTATAAGTCCGTTGTCAAGTCTGTTGAATCTGGTATCCATTCCGGAACCGATATTGACAATTGTTGCAGAGGATTTTTGTCAATATAGTCTGAAACCATTTCATCAAGCACTATTGTTCTAGATATTACCCCATATTTCATGAACCTGTCCTTGTCTGCGACGCTAAAATCGTAATCTATTTGTGATATTACATCTATTGCTTTTTGATCGAAAAATCTGTGGTTCTTTTTTTGTGAATGCTGAGCTTTTGCAAATAATGTCAAAAGCATTGTCTTTTCTACACCTTCTAAATTCATAAGTTTTCCTCCATGAGTTATTTGTAATTATATAATAATAGGGAAAAGAACTATTTAAATTTTTAGGCATGCCTAAATTTTATAATTTTAAAATTAGTGAAATATCAAATAAAAAAGAATTAAAAAAATATAATGTTAAAAGGTTTTCAGCAAGTCCTGAAGTTCAGGAATTGCTTGTTCGAATTTAACACCGTATTTATGTTTTTTATCACCAATTGTCTTTTCAACTGCCTTTTTTGTAAATTCTCCAGCAATTTTAGCAGCCTGAACAGGTGATTTGCCGACCATTACCGAACCTACAAAAGATGAAGCAAAAACATCACCGGTTCCGTGGGAGACATAATCTATCTTGTCATTGTAGACAATCTCAATTGAAGATGTCTTTTTATCCAGAACAATCATTCCCATCTCGTTTGAATCGTTTTGATAACCCTTAAGAATTACATATCTTTTTGTGAAATTCTGAAGCTCCTCGGCCATTTCAATCATTTCTTCTTTGGTGAAGTGTTCCTTCCATGGCCTGTGCAATATAAAGCATGCCTCAGTAGTGTTAGGCAGAATATAATCTCCAAGCTTGCAAAGCTCACCCATCCTGTCTGCAAAATCCTGGTCAAAGCCGTTGTAGAATTCGCCGAAATCAGCCATTGCAGGGTCAACAAATACATTTCCCCCATCCTTCAGTCTGGAATCAATGATATCTTTAATATAATCCATCTGTTCGGCGGATGCAATAAATCCAGTGTAGACTGCATCAAAATAAATGCCTTCACTTTCCCAGTGTTTTCTGATATCCGGAAGGTCATCTGTCAGATCCCTTACAGTATAATCAGTAAAACCTGAAGTATGTGTGGATAAAACCGCTGAGGGAAGAACTGCTGTTTCTATTCCGAAAGCGGAAACGACCGGCAGAGCAACAGTTATTGAACATTGCCCGAAACAGGACAAATCCTGTATAGTTAAAATCTTAGTTGTTTCATTCATATTTTCAACCTGTTTGATATACTTATATAAATTTTCATTTTGCTTTTTAAATAGTTATTGCATTTTTTCAGATATAACATTATAGTTTTATTGAATAGTTATGAATTTTTTTAACTTCATTTAGATTATATAAAGAATAAAAAATTTAGGCATGCCTAAATATTTATATACTATTAAAACAAATATTCAATTGAAGCTTAAAAAAATTAAGGAGGTAAATTATGATTATCGGGATTGAAAACCTAAAAGAAAAACAGAAAGAAGAACAAGACGAATCCGAATAATTTTAAAAATTATTCGTTTAATCTCTTTTTTATTCAACACTCATTTTTAACTCAAATTCAAATACTCCACATATCAAATCAACTATTTTTCATCGAAAATTGCAAATGATTTAATTATGATGTACATGTAACAACCATTATAATTAAAAATTAGCCAATGATATTAAAATATTAAAGTTAGCCTAAAAATAAATCATAATAATTCTCAATAATATTAAAATTATTATCCGTAAAAACAATATAATTGAATTAAAAATTATTGATAAAATGAGCAGAATTATTTTTAAAAAATCGTTAAAATATAAAAAAAAAGAGGAGTTTTAAAAACTCCTAATCGTGTTTAATTTTAGTTTCTTCTTTTAATGCTTAAACCTAAAAGAGCTAAAACCATAATCAATGCGATTATCGGATTACCAGTTGCTTTATCGTCAGTTTTAATTGCAACATGTTTATGTGTAACAGCAGATTTATTTTCAAGATATACTGGGTCTACTGGATCTACAGGAACTGTATTATTGCCCGGAACATCAGGCTCTTCAATAACAGTAACAAATCCTGTTCCGTTAGCAGCATATTGAACTACCTCGACCTGTAAGAGGTCGAGGATTCTTACTTCACGGGCTGGTACTTTCCCACGAAAGTAGGATTACCGTGCTATCCCCCCAGTTCCT
>NZ_OMWA01000034.1 GCF_900314615.1 uncultured Methanobrevibacter sp.
AAAAAAATATTAAAATCAATTATCATGGCAAATGAAACCCAATAAATAACAATTCACAAAGGTATAACCCAACTTGCAATTCATCCACGACCTTGAAGAGGTCGTGGTATTCTTGCATCATTTAGATAAACATAATAATATTGATATAATTTTTTTCATATATTCACCTTTTTTTCAAATCCAAGTTCATGGAACTTATTATTTAGTTTATTTTAATCATTTATAAAAGTTTCCGAATGTAAGTGCTTACTTGCATGGTTTTTTAATTAAAAAAGGATTTATTTGTATTATATTTAAAAAATATGGTGTTTAATCTATTTTAACATGAATTAAAGCGTTATAATTATGTATATTTTTTGGAGGGGGATTATTTCTTATGGGCCGTTATTATTGTAAAGCTGCTTGAATTGATTGTAATTCTCAAGTCGTCAACTTCAACATAGTAATTTTTACCTTCTTTTGTAACTCTTGCATTTTCCTGCTTTAATTTGGAAATGCAGTAGCCTACAGGTTCTTCACTGATTTCCAAATTTTTCTGTATTCTTCCAATGCCCATTTCGGTTGTATGAATTTTGTCAATATTTTCTAAAAGAACTTTCTTATGCATTTCATCACCTGATTTTTGCATTTTGATTAAATGTATAAGTAGTTATTTATATATTACTTTCCTATTTAGTATTATGTCATTTTTAAAATTCATTGTTAAAAATCCATTCAGGAGAAAGACCAGTGCATTTCTCTCAATTGTGGGGATTGCAATTGGAATAATAGTTATAGTGGCTCTTGGTGGAATCACAGATGGTTTGGTAAACACATTTGAAGACACAATTCATGCAGGAGGAGCGGACTTTCAGATTTCAGGAAAGGAAACCGGGGATTCTGCATATGGAACCAACACCATTGATGCAAACTGGACAGACAAGATAGCAAATGTTTCAGGAGTTGAGGAAGCATATCCAATTTATGTTGTTCTCACTTCGGTGGGAGATGACTATATGAATACGCTAATCGGAATCGATCCTAACGGTACAACATTGGCGGATATATCAATGAAGGAAGGCCGAATCTTTGAGGATAATTCCTCTGAAGCTATTCTTGGTGAAATATATGCTGATGACAACAACTATTCTGTCGGTGACAATATTGAAATCGACGGAGAAGACTTTGAAGTGGTCGGAATCTATGAAACCGGTGACCAGAATATGGCCGGAGGAGTGTTTACTTCAATTTCCAAAGTTGGTGAACTGATGGATGATGAAGATTCAATTTCAAACATCTACGTTAAGGTTGAAAAAGGCGCAGACCCTCAGACTGTTGCAGACAGTATAGATGAGAAATACGGAGACAACATTACAACAATAACATCAGTAATGGAAATGTCTCAGATGGCAGACATGCTGAACATGCTTCAGGCTTCAACATGGGCGATTTCCCTTCTGGCGATTGTTGTCGGAGGTTTAGGCATCATCAACACAATGCTCATGTCAGTCTTTGAGAGAACCCGTGAAATAGGTGTTTTAAAGGCAGTCGGATGGTCAAACACTAAAATATTGACAATGATTGTCGGTGAATCTCTGGTAATTACAATAGTGTCTGCCGTAATCGGATCATTGATAGGATTTTTGGCCTGCACATTATTGGGTCCGCAGATGGGTATTGAACCGTTATTTACTGCGAAAATATTCATTCAGGCATTTGCAATAGCTATTGTTGTTGGAATAATTGGAGGAATATATCCTGCAATCAAGGCGATGAAACTTCCTCCGACAGAGGCATTGAGGTATGAGTGAGGTGACAGCATGAATGCGGTAGAAATGAAAAATGTTTATAAAAGTTATGAAAACGGAAATATAAAAGCATTGAACGGCATAAACCTCACTATAGGTGAAGGTGAATTCGTATCAATCATCGGCCCGTCAGGGTCTGGAAAATCAACCCTGCTCAATATGCTCGGTGCATTGGATGTTCCTGATTCCGGAAGCATTAATGTTGCAGGTGAGGATTTAAGCAGTTCCAAAAAGCTCAATGAATTCAGGGCTCAAAAAATAGGATTCATTTTCCAGCTGCACAATCTCATTCCCAACATTTCTGTAGTTGAAAACATTGAAATTCCGATGTTTACTCAAAAAATGTCTTCAAAGGAGATGAGAGCCAATGCATTGAAACTGTTGGATGATGTTGGGCTTAAAGACAAGGCAGACATGATGCCGAATAAACTGTCCGGTGGTGAACGTCAAAGAGTAGCCATTGCCCGTGCACTTGCAAATAATCCTTCAATAATATTGGCGGATGAACCAACAGGATCACTGGATTCGAAGACAAGTAGCAAAATCCTTAAGCAACTAATCGATTTGCATAAAGATAAGAATGTAACATTGATTATTGTAACTCATGATATGGATGTGGCCAAACTTGCAGACAGGGTTATCGAAGTTTTGGACGGTGAGATAATATCTGCAGGTGACGATTCTTTGATAAACAGTAAAATTGATGTTTGATTTCAATTTTATTTATTTCTTTTTTTATAATTCGGGGACTGTCCCTTATAACCTTTTTTTGTTTTTTTTAGTATTTTGTGTAATTATTATTTTCGCAATTGTTTTCATCATATAATATTGATTTTACTTTGTAAAATTGTATTCATTCTTTAAAATTGATTTAAGTTCATTTACGGCCTTAAATATTAAAAATAATTAATTTTAAATACTTTGAAGTTCATAATATTTATTATATAATCTTGTAGGTTAAACTTGGATACATGGTATTTATCAAGATTATTTTTTTAGGAGGGTCATGTAGTGAAATGGAACACACTTCAGTCTAAAGCTTATGGATTGGACATTAATGATTTTGTACGTGATGACTTTCTTGAAAAACTCAGAATTGAGTTTGAAGATAAAGATGTTGATGTTGTTACATTGCAAATTGCAGTAAGAGACAAAGTTAAAGATCCTAAAAATGATGATGCCAAAGTAGACATTATTTCATTATCAAACAGGAATATTGAAGATACATTGCTGCAAAAAACAATTCTGGACGTTACCTCTGATGAAAACTTTGAAAAAAATAAAAAAAGTAATCGACGAATTTTAAATTAACTAAAAATGGAGGTTTTGATCATGTTTTCATATGAAAATAGTTATATGATAAATAATGAATATTCTAAATCCAGAAATATCTATGATTCTTTTATTAATGCTATTAAAGAATTGAAAGAAAAGATTTATTCATATGTTGAAAATATCATTGTTCAAAAGGATGGGCCTTCTTTAGATGAGTTAATTGGAAATATAAAAGATTCATTTAACAATACAGAAAATATTTTATCAAATCTTGATTTTTTCAAAGAAGAATATTATGATTTCTCCTCCATTAAAGACATGGCATTTTACATATTGGATAATAAATCGTTATTGCACCATATTTCAATGATTAGAACTTTATTGAATTCTTTTTATGATCTAGTTCAATTTAAAAAAGATTCTTCCAATGAAGAATATGAACTGAAATATGAGGAATTTTCCTCTCAACTCGTTGAGACAGAACAATCATTTTTCACTGAAATATATGAACCTAGTGAAAACTACAATGAAGAAACATTGTCTGAAATATCCAATTCCTTGTTGGGATGAATTGGAGGATTTATATCATGAATTCTTTTGTAGACACTAATGTTGCTATTTCATATATGTTTTCTATTGATCCCTTAAACAATAAATCAATGGCAGTATTTAGAGAATATGATGATATTTTTTGGTCAAATCTTGTTAAAAGTGAATGCAGAATTGTATTTAAAAATAAAAAGAAAATTCTAGTTAAGTTCTATAAAGATTTGGCTGATGATATTAAACCTGAAAATTTTCATGATTTCAAATTCGAAGATTTGAAAAAATATGTCCTGAACAATTATCCCAATGGAAAAAATGTGACCAAATTTTAAGCTCTCTTAAAAAGTTCTGGGATAGCTATGTTAATCAAAGATTTCCATCATACAATTCTTTTATTAAAGCTATTAAAAATTGCTTAAGCGATTTGAAAAATTTAGTCTATTCTAGAAAAAGGCAATGGGAACAAAATATACAGTTAACAGATACCAGAGTTAAAAAATACATTAATTTAAAAAATAAATTGAATTTCCTGAAAGTCCATCATCCTGATGATGATATTATTCTGGATGCACATGACTTTAATTTAAAAAAAGATTTTCTTTTTGATTTCATAACCTTTGATGAAGATTTTTATAATGCAATATCTAAAATCAAAGAGTTTAAATTTAACAAAATTAAAGGAAAATATGATTATCTGTAAACTAGTATTTTAAATTATATTATTTTTAAGTTCAATAACTATCTTAGAAACATTATGCTTTGTTATTAATCAGTAACTATTGATTTTGAGCTTATTTTTCTAATGTTTTTTTTTAAAATTTTGATATAGGAATATTGTTTTCCTGGGGGTGTTGGTAAAAAATTCAGTTATTTCCAAAATGGAAACAACTGATTGATGATAAAAGAATTGAAGGTGTTAATTAGATGATTCCATGAATCATCCTTAATGCATCTAAAAGTCCGTGACTGTATTCAATACAACCGAATGCAGTCCTCATATCTTCTTTTTCAAGATAATATTTTGAATCATTCCAGTAGTCAACAGCTCTGTCATAAACTTCCTTTTCTTTTCCGACAAACTCAATGTGAGCTACCTGATTCAGGTTTCTTTCAAGTTTTGCAATATCCTTTGCTATTTTTTCGGGACTTTCCAGTTCACTCATCTTAATTGCCTCCAAACATGTACTACTCTTTGAGCTACGGTAAAGTATGATAAGATTACCAGTATGTAGATAATGTATGTAAAGTAGATATCTCCTGCGAAGTATCCTATTATTGCTCCAACCATTAAAATAATCATACGCACTGCTCGCTCTGCAATTCCAATGTTACATTCTACGCCCTGTGATTCGGCTCTTGATCTCACATAACTCACGGTTATTGCTGAGTGAATTGCAAGAACACCGACAAACCAGTCGCAGTATCCTCCGAATATGATTCCGATATATATTATCGCATCAGCAAATCTGTCCATTGTAGAGTCTAGAAATGCACCGAATTTGGATGACCTTCCATGATATCTTGCAACGGCACCGTCCACAACATCCAGAAATCCGGATGCCAATATTGCAATCATTCCTAACAACAGCATCTTATTTGCAAATCCGTAGGCTGCAACAACTGCAACAAAGGGGGATATTACTGTTACAATATTTGGATTGATATTCAAGTTCTTCGCTAAAGGATTCAATATTCTTGTTAATAATGGTCTTAAAGATTGAAGCATAATTATATATAAATTTTTATCTAATATAATTGTTAGGTAAGAAAAATGAAAATATTGAAAACCGGCATTGATAAAATTGATGAAGATATCATTAACGAAGCTATAAATGTATTGGCAAATGGTGGAGTAGTTTTATATCCTACAGACACTGTTTACGGTTTAGGAGCTAATATATTCGACAATAAAGCGGTTCGTAAAGTTTTTGATATTAAAGAGAGGAGTCTTTTAAAACCCCTTTCAATTCTTGTCTCACACATCAATGCCATTGACCTGGTTGCCAAGGTCTCATTAAGTCAGAAAAACACGATTCAAGAGTATCTGCCGGGGCCTTACACATTTATTTTGGATAGAAAAAAGATAGTTCCGAGAGCTGTGACAAGCGGGTCAAGCTATGTCGGCGTCAGGGTTCCAAACTGTGAAATAGCCTGCAGGCTGGCAAGCATATTTCCGATAACAACAACCAGTGCAAATCTCTCTGATGATGAAGTTTTATCAACTCCCGACGAAATACTTGAACAGTTAAATAAGGATGTTGATCTGGTTATTGATGTGGGAAAGCTGGATTCAAATCATGCTTCAAGAATTGTGGATTTAACCAGAATAAATCCGAAAATAATAAGAAAATAGAGATTAAAAATTAATCTCTTTTAAATTTATCTTTTGCGCATTGCTACACCGACAATTGCAATAATTACAATAACAATCGCTAATATGAATATAGGATTACCGGCTGTTCTCATTATTGTATCTTGCATTGTAGCCTTTTTTGGTGTTTCATTTGTTATTTTCTTGTTGTTTTTGTTGATAATGGTTGTATTGTTTTCATTAACAATAGTTGTTTTTGTCTTGTTGATTATTGTCTTGTTTGTCTCGTTAACAACTGTTTCATCACTTTTTTCATCAGTTTTATTTGGTGTTGTTTTTTCATCTGATGATTTGTTTTGAACTTTTGAATCATCTGAGGCATTTTTTACATTGCCGTTGGGGGTTGTGTTTGTGTCACTGACATTTTCACCTGCAGCCAGAGTATCTTCAGGGATTATCTGCTGGAGAGACACGGTATATGCTATGCAGTCTGATTTGTCATTTTCACTTGCTTTTAAAAGCTCAAAATTAAAGCTTGCTTCGGTTGTATTGCTTATTTTTACTACAGCACTGTCTCCCACAGTTTCTGAAGAACTTAATGCCTTTTGAGCAATTGCATTGCTTGTATCTTTTGCAACAACTTTGGAGATAACGCTTGCGATTTCATTTTCCTTGTTCTGTTTGTAACATTCTATTATGGCTAATTTAACTGCATTCTCTTTACCTGTAGTGCTTTGGGATGTGAACTTGTCTGAACTGCTTATTTTTTTATTTGAATCCAGACAAAATCCTGTAAATCCGTCACTGAATTTAATTTGATTTCCGTTGATTGAACTGACGGTAATGTAGTTGGTTAAATCTTTAATTTCCTCAGTAGTGTTTAAAGTATCGTTAGTGTTGTTGTCTGCTGAAACGAGACTTAAACAGCCTACTGAGACAATTAAAATTATTAATAAAAGGGTTATTTTTTTAATCATTTTAATGGCTCCTTCAAGTTAATTGATAATATAAATCTTCAAAGATATAATGATTTTGTTAAATTATATATCATATAAAAGTCAATATTTACTTATGAAAGTACTGGCTAACTTTGAAGATAATCAGAAAATTCCATCAAATTCTTCACTGGATGCTCTTTTAAAGGGAGGATTTGAAAAGGGAGTTATTACTCAAATATTTGGGCCTCCAAGCTCCGGTAAAAGTAATATAACACTAACATTAGCTGTTAATGCTGCAAAAACAGACAAGAAAGTGATTTATATTGATACTGAAGGTGGAATTTCAATTGACAGAATCAAACAGATTTCCGGTCATGATTTTCAAAAAGTAGCTAATAATATAATTGTTTTTGAGCCGACAAATTTTCTCGAGCAGAATGACAATCTGAAAGCTATTGAAATATGGCTTAGAAAGAACCATGATGATGTTGACCTGATTGTTCTCGACTCTGCAGTTGCACTTTACCGTGTAGATGACATGAAATCATCCAAATTGAATAAGGAATTAGGTAAACAGATGGGAATGCTGTCAAAGATTGCCAGAAAGTTTGATATAGCTGTAGTACTTACAAATCAGATTTACAATGCTTTTGATGATGAAGGAAATAATGACATCCGTGCAGTTGGAGGAACTATCCTGCAATACTGGAGTAAGGTAATAATCCAATTGGAACGTGGTGATGAGGTAAACAAGAGAGTTGCAACTTTGGTTCGTCACAGAAGCATCCCTGAAGGTAATCAGGCTGTTTTTTCAATTACTTCAAGGGGAATTGTTTAAGATAATTTTATTAACAATTAAAAATAAATAATTATTTTGGAATTGTTGTGTGATATTATGAGAGAAAAAGATTTTGATATTAAACACCCTAAAAAAAAGTTTCAAAAAACTGAAAGGGTGCCGCCGGAAGGATATGGAAGTGCAAATGACTTTTTTGAAGACATGTACATGGACCAGGACATGATTTGGATGGGACAGAATACAAACCATTTACATGACGATACAATATCTGACGCCATGATTGAGGCGATAAAGGAAAAGACATTCTGTAAATATCCTGCTCCTGAAGGATTCAGCGAACTAAAACAGCTGATTCTGGACGATTTAGGTTTCAAAGATTTGGAAGTCTTATTGACCTCCGGTGCAACAGAATCTTTATATCTTGTCATGCAGGCATTGCTGGAACCTGAAGACAATGTTATTTTATCCGATCCTGGTTACTTTATCATTGGAGACTTTGCAAACAGATTTGCTAATGAAATAAGATATGTTCCAATTTATTATGAAGAAAATGACTATAAGCTGACTCCTAATCTGCTTAGAAAAAACATGGATGAAAATACACGTATGGTAATTTTAATCGATCCGTTAAACCCGTTAGGTTCATCTTACACTGAAGACGAACTTAAAGAATTTGCAGAAATTGCAAAAGAAAATGATATATACTTATTACATGATGTGACTTACAAGGATTTCGCAAGAGAACATTTCCATGCACAGACTTATGCTCCTGAACAAACTTTAACCATTTACAGCTTTTCAAAAATATTCGGAATGGCAGGTTTAAGAATAGGTGGAGTAATTTCCACAAAACCTATAATTGACGCCATCAAAAACGCTGTTGTAAATGATTTAGGAGTGAATATTATTTCTCAATACGGTGCTATAGCAGGTTTAAAATCAAAACCTGAATGGTACGATAATATGCGTGAAATCTGTTTTGAAAACCAGAGGTTAATCAACGAAATGATTGAACCTATTGAAGGAGTTTTCCTGCCGGTTTATCCGTCTGATGCAAACATGATGGTAATCGACCTTTCAGGTGCCGGAATCAATCCTAAAGACATGTCAAATTATCTGATTGACAAAAAATTATTCACAAGGGAAGGAGAATACACTTCTGAAGATTTCGGAGACAAGTATCTACGTATAAGTTTCTCAATTCCAACAGAAGAAATTAAAGTATTCTGCGAAGAATTCCCTAAAGCCGTCGAGGCTTTAAGAACAAAATAGGTTGCCTATGAGATTTAGATATCATCAACTTATTCCTAATTTTTATTTACAAGAAAACCCAAACCATCCCAACACAATTATTTCAGATGCTCTTTTAGATGAATTAAACGATTTTATTGCATATTTGGATTTTGCAGGTGTAAGCTATTCCAAATTAAATGATGAATTTAAAAAAGAATGGGAAATTGACTGGGACAATGTCATCATTTTAAAATATTTCATGTCAGAGGACATCTTAAAGATGGAACCTTCCAGAGAAAAGTGCAAACTTGAGGATGCTGAATTTCAGGAAGTGGGAAAGAAAACCTTTGAAGTTGCTGATTTTTTAAGAAAGAACGGTTTCAGTGCAGATCTGGTCAATCCATTGGATGACAGAATCAGCTTAAGGGCAATTGCGATGCAGTCAAACGATGCGGTAATCACTAGAAACAACATGTGCATGTTTAAGGAGGGGCTGAACTTAGGTTTATTCATGATTCACACCTCAATTGAAAATCTTCCTTTCAAACAGGAAAACGACATGCAGTGGGTGAAGGATTACTGCTCAACATGTGGGGTGTGCATTGACAGGTGTCCTGAAAACGCATTTGATGATGATGAGAAAGTATTGAGAAAAGTCTGCACCGCCCACAGGGAAGGCTGCAGTATATGTATTAATTATTGTCCGTTTTACAAACGGGGTTATGATAAAGTTAAAAAAAGATATTTGAGGATGAAAAAATGAGTGAAAAAATAGCTTTGGTTTCATGCAGTGGATTAAGTCCTCTGGGACTTGTAGTAAGGGCTGCCAGTGTGGAGCTGGCATTGGAGAACGAAAATATTGTTGCAGCATGCATAACTGAATATTCAGCACAGCCAAATAACTGCTCACCAATTTTAGAGGATGCAAAAATCGTAACAATAACAGGATGCAGCGATGACTGCGCATCAGTAATTCTGAATGAGAAGGATGTAAATCCAATTAAAAACATTGCGGCTGATGCAGTAGTAAAAGCATATGATTTAAATCCTTTGGATGCAGTAAGGCTTGACGAAGACGGCGAAAAGGCTGTAGATATTTTGAAAAAATATATTTTAAATGAATTGGAAAATATCTGAAGAGATTATTTTTCAATAATTTCAATATTTTCCATAGCTTTGATTTTATCAATTCTGCCGTTTAAAAGAAGCAGAATAATTTCAATAGCCTTATTAATTCCGGATTCTGATCGTTTAAATAATGTTTCACTGTCATTTTCAGATAAATCTGCATAAATGTCAGTAGTAGTTATAATTTCATATTCATTAGTGATAATGCATATTCCACCACGACCTATGCCTGCAGTAGTTCCAATGGCCACATCACAATCGCTTAAATTCCTGACTGCCTGTGCCATGATTTTACTTACTTTTTTATCTCCCTTTTCATCATAGACTTTAATGCCTTTGATTAGCATATCAGGTTCTGGTGGGTTTTTAACATTTAATATTTTTATAACTGCTTCAATTGTGGGAATAAATAAACTGCAGGTGACGCTAAGTTCATCATAGTCAAAATCACCATATTTTCCGATGTCGTTAATGTATTCACATCCAAAATCCCCTTTGTAATTTTGGGCCAGAGCATGCAGTTCTCTTCCAATTTTCCCATGGGTAAAACATTCTGCTGTAGCTATTTTAATCATTTTTATCTCTCAACAGTTTCAATGCATTCATAGTAATGATTTTTGCAACTTCGTCTAATGTATAAGGAGTTACAGGTTCATTGTCTCTAATCAGTTTGTTTGTTGTTAAAACCAAATGATTTTCAGTTATTCCCTGAGCTCTCAGCTCTTCAACGGCGGGATTGGTGTCATCATACTCTGAAATGTCTTTAATTTCAATATTTTCATCGCCAAATCCAAAGATTCCAGCAGTCCCGATTGTCAAAGCTCCCCTTTCATGGGCATGTTTTATTATTTTTGCAGCAGTTGGGATGGTATTTCCTCCAGCTATAACGATAATCACGACATCTCCTTCAATTAAATCAAGATTTTCATCATCAATGTATTCCGGATAGCTTATTATGTTTCTGAATTCCTCTTTATGTGTGCATAACTGCTTTAAAAAGTCTGGTTTATTTTGGCCGATCTGTGCACCAAGAAGAGTAAAGATAACATCTCCCCCATCTATTTTTTGACCGTCAAAAGCACCAATTATTTTTGGTCCGCCTCTGTGAACCTGCATCAGGTTTATACCAATTCTTAAACCTAACCTTCCGCATCCGATTAAATCTATTCTTCCTTTCGGGACCTGTCTGTCTTCCATTTTTTGAATTTCATCTGTTGTCATTGTATCACATTAATTGTTCTATCGCTTTATTGTCAACAACCTCGATTTCAATGTCAAGTTCTTTCAATAAATCTGCAAGCGCATATAATCCCGGAACTTCACTTTCATGGTGTTTCACATCAATCAGTGTAATTTTTAAGTTTTTTGCTAATATTGCTGTTTTTTGGGTTAAATCTCCTGAAATTAAAATATCCAGATTTTTATCTTTAGCTAATTTCACATATTCGGGGTTATTTAGTCCAAAACCAGATATGATGCCTATCTTATTGATGAGTTTATTGTCATCTAAGTTGTTTACTATACGCACATCGCTAAAATTATCTAAAATAATGCTCTTTAATTCTAAAAAGGTATAATCTGTTTTGCATACTCTTCCGATATTTGTTGAACTGTCAAAATAATCAGTCACTTTAATATTTAATGTATCGGCTAATGCGTCATTTGCTCCTCCATAAATAATGTCCCAGTTTGAATGAATGGTATAAGTAGGTGTTTTCGGGATAAACAATGGAGGATGGTGTGTTATTATTAATGTATTATCATTATTTCTGTCATTTTCCGGCAGAAAATCCATATAAATTTTAATTGAATTTATATTCTGTTCAATATCATACTCCTTTTTAAATCCCACATCATCAGATTCCAAAGCTAATGATTTAGGTATTTTTTTATCTATAAATTCAATTATTTCTTTAAGTTTCATTTTAAATCATTTTTGATGTTATTTTTTCAATTTCCTTTTTAATCATCTCATCCATGTTAAACGGATTAATTGTTGATATCTTAAATGCATTTGCATTAATCAGTTCCATGAATTTTTCAATATCCTTTTCCTTGAATATTATCTCTTCAAAAAATCTCATTTCACATGCACAGTAAAGCACGCCTTCTTTTTTAAGAAAACTGTTCAGTAAATCCGTTAAAATACCAATTGCCAATGTCATTGTTCCTGAAGTTTTTGTATCTATTCCTTCTGTCTTTATTATGCTTTTATGTTTTGCTTTAACAACGCTAAGTCTTTTGTAAATGTTGTTTTTTTCTTTAAGAAGTCTGTCATTGTCTTCAGCAACAGGATCTTCAATTATGAATGCTTCAACGTTAAACTTTGATGACTGTTCAACATTAATTCCTCCAAAACCTGTTGTGTCAATGACAATATCTCCTGAATAGATTAAATCAAGATCGGATGAAAATTCAACATTGTTTTTTAACTCTCCGCCTAAACTGGTGTAGAGCAGTTCCTCCAGGTGAGGATAAATGTCAATCAGCAGTATGTTTTCATATTTCTGGCTTAGTTTTTTAACTATTCCAACACCGGTAAAATAAGTTCCGATAACAATTATTCGTGAGTTCTTATCGAGGTTTAAACTTTCAATATAGTTAAAAACGGCTTCGGATTTTTTTAAAATAATTTCATTAAAAATATCTATAAGTTTTGTTTCGGATTTGATTGTAAGCACTTCTGAGGTTATGCCAGTTTCAATATTCATTATCTAACCTTCTATTTTTTTCAAAACCAATTTTTTCAAGAGCTTCACATGCTTCTTCATAAACGGCTTTCTCAATGGATTTTCCATGAATCAGATGTGAGGGGGATGTTCCCGCAGTAAGTATCCTTCCTTTGTTGTCAATAAAAATAAGCAGTGATCCTGAACCGGGAATTCCTAGACGGCCTCTTGCTATTATCAAATCGGCATCGCTCTGGTCAAGTGCCATATATGCTTTTGCAAGAGCGGGGATTCTGCTTGTATCGGCAGTATTTGTATTGATTTGAAGTATTTCAGCTTCATGAAGACCGTAAGATTTTAAAACTTTATTCAATACTTCAACTTTTATTCCGTTCTTGTTTGGAACACATATTTTTTGAGCATTTTTTATATATTCTTGAAGTTCTTTAATCTCTTCAAGAGTATCTCCGAATCGGCAGTTGTTTTCAGACTCTTTAAATGCATTTTGTATCATTTTTTCAAATGCCATGGTATCATATATTGAAAAAAGAGATTAAATAGTTTGAGGTATAAGGCCTAATTTTTCAATAACGCCAACAACTTCATTGTAGTTGCCGTAATTCGGTGAACCGACCCCTTTTACTTCTAGCGGATAATTGTCAGCTATAACTGTTGCCAGGTTATTAGCACCTGCCTTAAGTGAATATTCCACATTTTCAGGACCTACTGTGGGGGTAGGCATTGTTATTGTAATTGCAGGATACATTATGCGTGTAACAGCAACTATTTTCAGCTGTTCTTTCAGCGGAAATGGTGGATGATTTGCCATTGGTGTATCCGCATATGGGTTAAAACCCATAATTGGAATCTCACTAAGGGTTTTAAACTTACCTAAAAAGCGCAAATGCTTTATTCTATCTTCTGGACTTTCACCTAAACCTAAAAGTAGACCTGAAGACAGCCCGATTCCAGCATCACATACGAGTCTGCATGTTTCAATTCTCTGTTTTAATGAATCACCCGGTTTTGCTTCATAGAAAACCTCTTCATTTATGGTTTCCAGATTGCAGCAAATGGTTTCCACTCCAAGGTCTGAAAGTTTTTCAACGGACTCTGGTGTCAAATCTCCACCTACATTGACGAGTACTTCCAAATCAGTATTTTCCTTCACGATTCTACAGGCATTCACTGCCTGTTTTCCTTTATATCCGTATCCTCCGGAGCAGCTTACGCGGGGGATGTGTGCTTCATTTATGGATTGTGCTGCATTTAGTATTTCTTCATCGGATTTGTAGAATGCATTGTAATATCCTTTTGATGAAGTTTCTTCTGCAAAACCGCAGTATTTGCATCTAGGTTGAATTTGACATTTGTTTGTAATATGGACTGTTGATGTTAATTTTATTGTTTTTGATTGATTGTCCCTTATTTCAGCGGCAGTCTTAAATAATTTTTCCAAATTTTCATCATCATCAATAGCTAATAATTCTAAAAATTCCTCATCACTTAATTCTTGTCCATTTTTTGCTTTATTTAAAATATAATCAATCAATTTAACACCAAACTTTAATTTTTTTTAATAAAAAACATTAACTTATTTGTTAATGGCTATTTTAGCATAACCATTAAAAAATAAGTTAAAAAATTGTTGATAGACATCAACAATTGTAACTTATTGTGTTTATTCTTCTTTACCTAAGTAATCGAGTACAGTAGGTACGATTTCTGCTAATGAACCGAAGTTCATTGAGTCAGCAGTACCTAATAATGCAGCAGGGTTTAAAGCATCGTCCATTTTGTCGATACCTTCATTTTGCATTAAAGCAGTTACTTGGGTTAAAGCTTCGTTAGCCATCATTTGTGCAAATCCTGCAGGAGCACCTAAAATTTGGGTAACTGTATCTCTGTAAGCTAAGATACCTGCATAGGTAATAGCAGTTACAGCTGAACACATGTCACATACGGGACCGACCATATTAGCAGGTAAAGTAAATGCGGATCCTCTTGCTTTTTGACCTAATTCCATTAAAGTATCGATGGAAGCTTGGTCTGCGTATCCTTCAGCGATGTAAACTTGTCCTTTCATTTCAGGTACTGCACCTGGGTGGTAGGAAGCTACGTTAACATCAGTTCCTAAATCTTCGAAGATTTTGTTTAATCCGGTAGTAGGAATGGTACATGCATGAGTTACGATTGCGCCAGGTTTAATGGCATCAGCGAATTTTTCGATGATAGCAGGCTGCATTCCACCTTCTGGTAACCAGGTCATTACCCAGTCAGCGTCAGCTACAGCTTCACGGTCATCAGTAGTACATTTCATACCTAAGTCTTCTGGATGAGTGAAGTGGATTGCACCTTTTTCTGGTTTTGGTACGGTTTCAGCTAATTTTGCAACTTTTTCTCTGATAGCAGGCATTACTTCTTCAGGATTTCCTGCTTTGTGAGCTGCAATTACTTCTGCATAGTCGAAGTCATCTACTACAGTGAATTCACCATCAAATACTGGGTCAGATACAACTACTTCATCTACACCAGCTAATTCTAATAATTCAGCACCCATTTCGATTGTAGAGTGGGTCATAGAAATGTTTTCTTTTCCGGTTGCTTCTGCAACTTCACAAGCTCTTGAGAAGTTGGTAATTCCACTTGCAGCGTGTGTTCTGTAACATCCTGCACCTAAATTCTTTTAATCTAGAAAGAACCATTTTTTTCTCTCCATATATTTATGGACTTTTTTTAAATCAGGGACTTAAAAAAATTTTACTACATGGCTAACTATGTTAATTGCATTTTTATTAAAATAAATATGGTAGTTTATGCCATGTAGTAATATATTCTATTTAAAAATTAATATTATTTAAATCTTTACATTGCCCTTTATTAAGTATTATTTTTTCTATAATATATCTTTTTTCAGTAATACTGTTATTACTTTTTCATTTGTTATTTTATATGGCGGTATTACTTTTATTTTATTTTACCTTTGTTTTAAAGTTAATTTTGGTATTCCTAAATCGAAACATTTTTATTTGAGATTTCACTGAAAAATATATTAGTTAAACATAAATTTGGAGAATTTTTCATGTATGATTTAATAAAAAGAGCTGTTCATGATGATGATGCTGCAATTGTAATTTCAAAAATGGACAAGGATGTTGTGTCTGTTGTTGATGCGATTTCAGAACTTTCATTAGAAGAAACCATGAAATTAGGTATGCAATTTAAAAGATTTCCTTTGGGATGTGACCTGACAGAAGTAGTTGCAGGAACATGCGCCTCTGATTTGGAGTTAATGGACTTATTGGGAAATTGCCGTTTATCAGATATGATCGGTGCTCCAATTCATATTTGTGCTTATGCATTTTCAGACATTGGTGAAAAATTTGGAATGACCGGACTTGAAGTGATGCAGAAGGTTCACGAAATTGTTGATGTTCCTCTTGACCTTGATCACTTTGGTGAAAATGGTGCTATGAGACTTCCAAAAAATATCAGCGGGTGTGGTGGTGAATGCTATAATAAGGGTCCTGCATTCACTGAATGTCCTCGCGGAAGGATTCATGAACGTTTGATTGATAAAGAATTGGAGCAAAAAGATGATAAGGAAGAATGGATTAAATTATCTTCTTCTGTTGCTGTTAATGTAACTTCAGAGCAAACCGGTGACGGTCATGCTGCACCTTTAAGAGAAGCAGAAGATATCGCAAATTTGGCTAAAAAATACGGAAGAGGTTTGGAATCCATAATGTTTGTCGGTGATGGGTATGATGAGGTCATCACAGGTTTTGAAAAATCAATAGAGATTGGTGCAGACGTTATTGTTGTTGAAGGCGGTCCTTTCAACAGGTGTGAAAATACTGCTGAAGCATTTGCCAAAACTATTGCTGCTGCAAGAATATTGTCTCCTGGAAAAGTAGTTGCAACCAATGGCGCCTATGAGCATGAAGTAAGGGCAGGATTGCGTTCCGGATTAAATATGGTAATCACTGGTTTTCCAAAAAATCATCACGGATATATGTGTGGGTATGAGCCTGGAACTGCTAGAAGAGGTAAATTCGGACTTCCGCGTATTATTCAGATTATAAATGAAGAATTCCCTAACAGAGGACTTCCAGTTCAAAAACATGATCTTCTGTCTTTGGCAACTGCTGTTAAAATTGCAGGTCCTGATTATGTATATCCTAGAAAAATCGGGTCATATCATGTAGGTGATGCCCACTGGGCGACTTTAGTTAATTCCAGAATGTATCAAAATATTGAATTGAAACATACTTTAGCAGACATTGTTGATTTTGCCGAAGGAAATACAATTTCTTTACATGGCGGAAGGTTTATTTCATGGGTAATTGCCAATGAATTGGATAATCATGTCGATGAAATTATAATTTCTGATGTTGATGAATGGGTATTAAAAAATACTGTGGATAACTTGCAGGATGCTTTAAATGCAACTGTTATTGCTGAAACTGATGATAAAGTTGCAGCTAAAAATGCGGATTATTCTATCGCTTCTTCAACTATGATTTCCGTCAAAGAAAATATTTTGAAAAAGGTACCTGATGCATTAACTATCATATAAGTAATAATTTTTTACAAAAAAGTATGTTTTAAAGTAGTATTATTTTTATAAAAAGTATTACTTATTTTAATTTACTTTTTTACCTATTTTTTTATTATTTTTTTTAATGTAATCATGTATTTTGATGAATATGCTTAAATTTATTCAGTCTTTAATTAAATTAATTAGATTAGGTCTTTATTTTTAATTTTAAGAAATATGGTAAATTTTTGTAGTTATTATTTTTTCACTAATAATGATTGTCCTTTATTATTTTTTCACATACTTGTCTAATTTGTTTTTATAATTTTATAATGGGTTTATTTATCCTTAATTTTTCGATATAAGTGGTTTTTAAGGAGTAATACTTTAATAACATTTATATGTTTATTACTTATGATTAGTGTATAGGTTATTGAATTAATTTAAATTAATTTTAATAATTGTGAGATTATTTTATTAAATAATTGGAGAGAGTAGTGTGGAGATTACTGTTGATAAAATAGCAATGATTCGTGAAGATTACAATCCCAAAAATACGAATTTAAATTTAGATATTGATTGGTCTGTGGAATATGTTCACATAGATCAAAAAGAGTTGAGATATGATATTATTTTAAAGTCTATAAAATATTTAAATTTAAATTTTAAAGTTGAGGGTTTAATCAGATTGGAGGATTTGGAAGAATTTGTTCAAGGGGATTGTTCTCAAATAATTTTCCATCATTCTTGTAATATCTTAATGAATATGATTTCATTAACTAGACAGTCACATTATGAATTGTTGAAAGAGGATATCAGTTCTGCAGTTAATTTTGATGCTGCTTTTTAAATTTGGTGATGTATTATGTTTGAAATTAAACACACGTTATGCCCGTCATGTAGTGTTGGTTGTGGTATTAATGTGATTTTAGATAATGAAGAAATTGTCGGAACATTTCCTTATAAAAGGCACCCTATTAATGAAGGTAAAAATTGTTCAAATGGTAGATCTTCCCTTGAGGATATTGGAAAACAATTTGAATTGGATTCAAAAGTTTTAAATGAAGTCATTGGGAAATTAAAATCCTGCAATAATGAAAAAGTTACTGTAATTTTTTCAGGAAATAATTCTAACGAGGATTTGCAGGCAATAAAATCTTTGTGTGAATCAAATGGTTTTAATATTTTGTCATATGCGGATAATTTGAGAAATTTTGATTCAGTAGCATCTTATGAAGATGTTGAAAATGCATCAAATATTTTTGTAATTGGAAATATTTTATATGAAAATCCGTTGATTGGAAGGCGTATCATTCGAGCAAAGGAGAATGGTGCTAAAATTCATGTCAATGATGATTTGGAGGGGTCACCGACCGCTAACATATCTGATGAATTCACATCCCTCACTGTTAAAGAATTCCTTGAAACTAATGATTTTGATGATGAATCTATTTTAATATTTAATAAAGTTGATTCCTTTGATGATTTGGACTTAATCGAAAATTTAAATTGTAAATTATTGCCGGTTTATAGCAAATCTAATTTAAAAGGAGCATTGAATTTAGTTGAAGCGATTTCTAAGGAAGATGCATTAGATTTATTAAACAATACTGAACTATTATTGGTTTTCAATGATGATGTTGTGAATGAATTTGATTTTGATTTCAAATCAATTTCTCAAGTAATTGCAATCGCTCCATCTCAAAATGATACAACTGAAATTGCGGATTATGTGATTCCAACAAAATTTTGGTTTGAATGTGATGGGTCATTCACTAATGCGGAAGGATTAACACAGCAATTCAATTCCCTTTGTGATTCAGGTAATATGAGTATTGTGGAAATTATTGAACAAATAAATGGAGAGTTGGAGTGATTTTATGAGTCATATATTAGCTAAATCAAAAGATGATGTAATTCTTGATGCGGGAGAATGCGGCGGTGCTGTTACAAGCATTTTCAAATATCTGTTGGATGAAGGTCTTGTAGATGGTGTACTGGCATTACGTCCTGGTGATGACATATACGATGGAGTTCCAACTTTTATAACTGATTCTGAAGATCTGATTTCTACAGCCGGTTCCTATCATTGTGCTCCTACAATGGTCGGAAATCTCATACAAAAATATTTCTCAGATAAAAAGATTGCAGTTGCTGTAAAACCATGTGATATTAGATCTATTGAAGAGTTGATTAAAAGACATAAAATCAATCCGGATAACATTTATACTGTAGGTTTGAATTGTGGAGGAACTGTTTCTCCAGTTACTGGGCGTAAAATGATTGAATTATTTTATGATATAAATCCTGATGATGTTGTAAGTGAAGAGATTGATAAAGGACAATTTATTGTAGAACTTGCTGACGGTAGTGAAAAAGGCGTAAAAATCCATGAATTGGAACAACAAGGATATGGAAGACGTAATAATTGTCAAAGATGTGATGTAAAAATCCCTAGAAACGCAAATATTGCATGCGGTAACTGGGGTTCTGAAGACGGATGGACTTTCATAGAAATAAATGATGAAAAGGGTCAGGAATTAATTGATGGTGCAAAAAAGGCCGGTGTTCTTGAAACCAAAAATGCATCTGAACAAGCTATTGGTGCAAGGTCAAAAGTAGAAGGTATCATGATAAAGATGGCTAAAAAAGCTCAGGACGCCAAATTCGGAGATGCAGAAAACATGGATGCATGGAAAAGATGTATCGGATGTTATGCATGTAGAGATATTTGTCCAATCTGTTGGTGTTATGAAAACTGTGAATTAAACAAATCCTACTTTAAAGATGAACTTAACATTCCTCCTGAACCAATTGCATTCCAAGGAGTAAGGCTCTCTCATATGAGTTTCAGTTGTGTTGATTGCGGTCAATGTGATGATGTATGTCCTATGGACATTCCTGTTTCATTAATCTTTGACAAGTTACAGAAAAAATATTATAATAGGACTGGTTATGTAGCGGGAGTTTCAGATGATATTAAACCTCCATTATATAGTCCAGATAAAGTTGAATTATGAGGTGGTTTTAATGTCTGATGATATAAAAATTGTAGGTTTGTTATGTAACTGGTGTTGTTATGGAGGTGCTGATACTGCAGGAACTGCACGTATGCAATACCCTCCTAATGTCAGAATCATTCGTGTAATGTGTTCCGGAAGAATAAATCCTTCAATGATTTTTAAAGCTTTTGAAGAAGGTGCAGATGGAGTATTTGTAGGGGGATGCCATATTGGGGATTGCCATTATGATGCAGGTAACTACAAATGGTCTAGAAGATCAAAAATCGTTGAAGATATTTTAGAAGAATTCGGAATTGAAAAAGAAAGATTTCGTCATGAATGGATTTCAGCATCTGAAGGTGAAAAATTTCAAAAAACAATGTTGGAATTTCATAAAACTCTCTCAAAAATGGGTCCATTACATTTAGAATAGAGTTAAAAATAGTCAGCATATAGTATGTAGATAGCTATGAAATAATAGCTATTTACTTCTATATAATTGTTTTTCTAAGATTAGTGGAATAATCACTAATGCTAGAAAAATAGTTAGAATAGTAATGTTTTGATTATTTTTCAATTAATTATCTTTATGTTGAAAATTCATCATTAGTCGGGTGATATTGGTTGTTGGCATAACCAATCGATATTGCTTTTTTCTCCATCATATAGATAATTAAACAATGAAAAAAGAAATTTATATGGTTTCTTTCACTGTCTACAATAGCTATTAAAGCGATCTCTCCTCTAACCTTTAATAGCTATTTTTTTATAATCTGATTTTTATAATATTTTTTTGTAAATTGTTATTATTTTAGGTAGTATTATTTTAATAAAAAGTATTACTTTTTTTTTAATAGATATTTTTAATTATTTTTATTATTGATTGCATTATTTTAAAGGATAAACCAAAATAAATTCTTAAACAGAGGTATTCGGTAAATAAACCGGTAAGGGTATTGTTTTTTTTAGTATTATTGGTTTTACTTATTTTGGTGGTTATTATTTTTTTGTAAATATTCATTTAAAATAATTATTTGTCTTTTTTACAGTCTCTAGTTTTTTATTGAGAAATTTAACTAAATTTTAATCTTTTGATTTGAATTTAACGTAGAATTTAGAGAGTATTACTTTAATAACATTTATATGTTTATTACTATTTAGTATAGTATAGATTATCTTTAGGATAATTAAATATGCCACGGCAAATTAGTAATTAGCCGCCTTACCTCAAGTAAATAGCTTTTAGCTATTTACTCTCTATCTTTCATTTTTTTAAGATTTTAAATTATTTTTTTCTTAATTTGCAAGTCCTACATATAAAAAAGTATATGCTGGTGATGGAAAAAATAAGGGAATATTTAATCGGATAAGTAATAATATTCTCCTTTCTCTTTTTGTTCACGGTCTTTATAACTGTCGAGCTTGTTGACTCTTGGTCTTTTTGTTTCTTTGTCTCTTCTGAATGTAATGTTGAGATTTCCTAAAAATTCGTTCATTGCATTTCTAAGGTCAGTTGGTTTTGATGCATGACCGTTCAATCCAGGAACTCCGTCAAACACCATTGCCCTGTCGGAAATATAATCTATAAAGACAATATCGTGATCAACAATAAGTGAAGCAGCATTTCTGCTTTCAACAAGTTTTCTGATAACTCTTGCAGCAATAAGTCTTTGTTCAACATCCAGGAATGCTGTAGGTTCGTCGAAAAGATAAATCTCAGCATCTTTGGCCAAAGTTGCAGCTATTGCAAGTCTTTGAAGTTCCCCACCACTTAATCCTTTAACAGGTTTGTCAAGCATTTCGTTTAATGTTAATGGATTCAGGATTTCACTTTCAAAGATTTTACTGCCGTAACTAGGTGCATTCATGTATAAAAAGTCACTAACGGTTCCTTCAAAGTTTGAAACGATGTATTGTGGTTTGTATGCAATTGTAACTTCCTCATCAACTTCTCCGGAAGTAGGCTCTTCAACGCCTGCAAGTATTTTAGCGAATGTTGTTTTACCGATACCGTTTGAACCAAATGCAGTTACAATTTCATCGTAAAAGATTTCTCCTTCATCAGCAGTCAGTGTGAATCCGTCATATTCTTTGCTTAAATCGGAATAGCTTGCAAGCGCATCTCCTTCATCTTCTGGAGTTGGGGGTCTTATGGTAAATTCAATAGGATTTCTTCTGATTCTTACATTCTCTTCTGCTAAAAATCCTTTGATATAAGCATTAATACCTAATCTGACACCTTTTCTTCCGGACACTACACCGTATCCTCCAGGTGTACCGTATAGGATGTGGATGTTGTCGGACAATGCATCTAGAGTAGCAAGGTCGTGCTCAATAACAAGAACGCTTTTGCCTTCTTCTGCAAGTGAACGGATAACCTTAACGGCATTTAATCTTTGTGACACGTCAAGCCAGGATGTAGGTTCGTCAAAGTAGTAGAAATCACCTTCCCTTAAAACGGTCGCAGCTATTGCAACCCTTTGAAGTTCCCCACCACTGAGGTTTTCCATTTTTCTGTCTAAAACGTTTTCAAGCTGAAGCTCTTTTGTGACATAATCCAGCTTGTCTCTTTCATTAACGTTTGTAAGAAGGTCTTTCACTTTACCTTTAACAACTTTAGGAAGCTGGTCTACCATCTGCGGTTTCAGTATGGTTTTGATGTTGCCTTCAGATAAATCCTTGAAATATTTCTGAAGTGCTGAGCCTTTATAGTAGTCTATTACAGCATCCCAGTTTTCAGGTTTGTTTTCATAGTCTCCAAAGTTTGGGATCAGATTTCCTGATAAAATATTCATTATTGTGGATTTACCGATACCGTTCTGGCCTAAAAGTCCTAAAACAGTTCCTTCCTCAAGGGTTGGAAGACCGAACAGCTCGAACTGGTTTTGGCCAAACCTGTGGATAGGTTCACCTGCGGCTTCTGGTAAATTGATAATTGTAATAGCATCAAATGGGCATCGGTTGGTACAGATACCGCATCCTTCACATAATTCCTCAGATATCAACGGTTTTTTTGTATTTTCATCAATTACTATGGTGTCCTCATCCATTCTGACACCAGGACAGTAATTTATACAAAGATAATCACATTTTTTAGGTTGACATCTGTCCTTGTCTAAAATTGAAATACGAGTCATTATAATCTCCTTAAAAAATATAATCATTAATAATTTTATTTATTCTATTTAATTAAATTATTGTAAAATGCAGTATTTTTAAAAATTGCTTTCACTTTGTAGAATTGCTGTTATTTGTTAAAATTGCTTTTAATTGGTTTAATTGAATTCATTTAATTAAATTGCTGTAAATAAACCATATTATTTATTTTTTATGGTTTAATAATTATATAAATCCTTTTTAACTTATTTAAACAAAAAATATGAATAAATTAAATAGGGGGTATATTATGGCTGAATTCCAAGAAGACATGCTTTTCAAAAATGTCAGTGATGAAGATGCCAGTATACTTTTGGATATAATGGGTATCAAATCTAAAAAGGTAAATGTATGGACTAAAGAATTAAGACATATTGACCCGACCAATTTCAAGCCCGACCTGATTTTGGATTTGGATGATCAGAATCTGATTATTGAATTTCAAAGTACAAGTGTAAATGATGATTTTTCAAAAAGAGGGCTTTCTTATGTTGCAATCACTAATCAGTACAAGAAAAATAGAAAAGAAGTTAATTTGGCGGTTTTAAGCAC
Organism: uncultured Methanobrevibacter sp.; assembly: GCF_900314615.1. Lineage (NCBI taxonomy): Archaea > Methanobacteriati > Methanobacteriota > Methanobacteria > Methanobacteriales > Methanobacteriaceae > Methanobrevibacter > uncultured Methanobrevibacter sp. Next base: position 23,937 of record NZ_OMWA01000034.1, read on the forward strand.
AGCTGAAGATTCAAAAATTATTGAATACAAATACAACAGATTAAATTGTTTCAGGTATGAAATTGTTGGGTTGAATAATTTAAGTAGTTCAGATATTATAAATAATATTGAAACTAAACTAAAAAATAAAAAAATACCTACTAGTAAAGACATAATATTATTGTCTTTAGTCCCTTTGAGTAAAAAAGGAAAACATATTGTTGAATATATCTACAAGGTTATTAGAATATTGTTTAAATTAAAAAACATGACAATTTCTCAATCAGATCTAGCTTTGGGGATAATGTGGTTAACAACTGATAAATTTGTCGTTGATGCTTTTGAAAGAAATATTATCTGTGATATGTTGGGTGGTAGAATGAGTTTGATTCATGAATATGGTGAAAATAAGTATGAAGAAGGTAAAGAGCAAATTATTGTTAATTTGTTGAAATCTGGAGATGATCCTGAAGTCATTTCTAAAAAATCTGAAATTCCTTTGGATAAAATTATTGAGATAAAAGAAAAACATAAATTATGAGATTATTTGGGATATCATGAAACAGGTTATGATTGTAAGAACAGATTTAAAAATGAAAAAAGGAAAAATCGCTGCACAGTGCTGCCATGGTGCTATAGGGGCTTATAAGAAATCTCCTGCTGATAAAATTAGAAAATGGGAAAATGAGGCTTATGCTAAAGTGGTTTTAAAAGTCAAGACATTGGAAGAGTTGACTGAGCTTAAAAAAATAGCCGATCAAAAAGGCATAGCCAATTATCTGGTAGTTGATGCGGGCCGTACTCAGATACCTACATCAAGCGTTACAGTTTTGGCTCTCGGTCCTGATGAAGATGAAATCCTTGATGAAGTTACTGGAGATTTGAAACTTTTATAGTTTAACTATCATTTTAATTGAAGCTATTTTTAATTAAACATGGGCGTGATTAAAATCATAAAACAGGTTGTAAAGATTGGTGGGAGTCTTTTTCCAAATTATGCAATAAACCTTGCAGAAAAACTCAAAAACACCGGTTCGGTTATTATTCTGGGTGGTGGCGAATTTGCCAATCTGATTCGTAAATATGATGATGATATAAACTTTTCAGAAGAAACTAATCACTGGACGGCTATTGACTGCATGGATATAATAGCAAAGCTGGTCAATGATAAGGTTGACTCTACAAAACTGGCTTATTCAATAGAAGAAGTCAATGCAATTTCAGATGAAGGTTTCACTCCAATATTTGTTGTTTCTGAATTTTTAAAAAGAGAAGATCCTTTTGAATGCACATGGGATGTAACTTCAGATTCGATTGCAGCTTATGTTTCACACATTCTAAATGCAAACCTTTTAATAGTAACAAATGTAAATGGTATATATACCCAAGAACCGGAAGAGCCAGGTTCAACATTCATAAGTAAAATCGATGCAACAAAATTACTAACTTTTCAAGAGTCATCGATTGATGTAATGTTACCGTCTCTTTTATTAGAGTTTGGGTCTGATTGTTATGTTGTGAACGGAAAATATCCCGAAAGGGTTTTATCTCTTATAGATGATACTATAAATGATTATAATTTCGATTACACACAAATAATAGGTGATTAAAAATGAAAACTGTAGAATGTATTTCATGCAAACAAGAAATTCCATTAACTGGACCATTTGTCGAATTTGAATGTCCAGAATGTGGAGCAAAAATATCAAGATGTGAAAAATGCCGTACTTTCGGTCACGCTTACAAATGTGAATGCGGATTTGAAGGACCATAAATTTAAAATGGAGGAATTAGAATGGGTGAAGTATTAACAACTATGAAAATCATGCCGGACAGTCCGGACGTAGACTTAGAAGCTATTAAAAAAACTATTGAAGAATCAATGCCTGAAGGCGCAAAACTTCATGACATGAAAGAAGAACCAATCGCTTTCGGTTTAGTTGCAATTATCATTAACTTCATCACCGATGACGGTGAAGGTGGATCTGAACCTGTTGAAGAAATGGTTTCAGCTATTGAAGGCGTAGCTAGTATTGAAATTACTGGCGTTGGAAGATTAATGGAATAAGTCCATTTGTTCTTTTTTTAGAGTTATTAAATAACTCTCTTTACTTTTTTTTAAATTTTCTCATATTACTGATTTTAAAAAGTTAATGTTGGTGTTAATTCAGTTTATTTCTTTTTTAAAATTATGTATATTAAATAATTTTAAATATTTTTTTTTAAAAGATATATTTATGTATAATTATTTTGAGGATGAATATGAAATTTAATAAAATTGTTTTATATTCCCTTGTATTGCTGGTTTTATTGTTTTCAATTACTGCAATATCTGCTGCTGATTTAAACGATACTAGTGATATGGGTGATGTTTTAAAAGATGATGGCGATATTAAATCATATTATGATTTAAATTATGATATTGCCTTGGAAAATTCAAGTTTTAATTTGGAATCCGATTATAAATTTGATAATCAAAGTGATATGAATTATAATCGGGGAATTAGAATTGCTAAGGAAAATTTTACAATCAATGGAAATAATCATGCAATAGACTGTTCTAATCAGGCTAGAGCATTTGTGGTTGTTGGAAAAGATGTGAAAATAAACAATCTGATTATAAAAAATGCTTTTTATGGATATGGTTCCGCTATTATATCCTACTCAAAGCTGACCCTGAATAATGTGACTTTTATAAACTGTTCGGGGGTTGGTTCTTTTAACGGCGGTGCTGTTCTTGTCACTGGTGCAACTTTAAATGTAAATAACTGTAAATTTATTGATACGTCTGGTGAGGAAGGGGCTTCAATTACTTCATCAATGGGTGTTGTCAATGTTGTCAATTCAACATTCACCAGCATCTCTGATAAAATCATTAAGGGCCATATTTACTCACAAAATTCAAATTTAACTGTTTTGAACTCTAATTTTTTAAATACTACTTCTAAATATGCAACTGCAATATTTGTTACTGGTGAGGGAAACATTTTAATTTTAAATTCTAAATTTAAAAACTTGGCTGCCAATAAAACAGCAGGTGCAATCAGTGTTAAATCAAGTTCTAAGTTAACTATTTCTGATTGTGAATTTGATAATGTTTACAGTGAAAAAAATGGTGGTGCGGTTTTTGCAGATGTGTTTGAAGGAAACGGCCAGGTCATGGTTCAAAACAGCAAATTCCATGACTGTTATTCTGAATTTGGTGGAGCTATTCTTCAATTAGGCGGAAGTTTAATAGTTAAAGATTCTAATTTTGCTGATAATGTTGCAGAATATGAAGGTGGTGCAATTTATACCAGTTTTGTTGATGTGGGGATATCAAATTCAACATTCAAATCCAATACTGCATCAGACAACATATCTTATGGCGGTGCAGGTTATTTTGATATGGGAAATGTAATTATCGAGAAAAGCACTTTTGAAAATAATACCGCATTTGGAGTATCAACAGTTTATGCATATGATACTAATCTGACTTTAGAAAATAACTGCTTTAACAATCCTTCTGATGTTACAAGCATATATACAGTATATGGAAAAGTAATTGACAATGGAAATACTTTCAATGATGATAAATGGTCATTTGATAATACTAATTACTTCTATAATTTTGTAAATACTGCAAATCCGTTTATAATAATCAATAACACTCTGATATTTGATAAGTTGCCTGAAAAATTTGATTTGAGGAAATACGGTTGGGTTTCACCTGTTAAAAACCAGGGATTCATGGGCTCTTGCTGGGCATTCGGTAATGTAGCTGCATTAGAGTCAGCATTACTTCGTTATGCAAATGTATCTTATTCTTTATCTGAAAACAATGTTCAAAATTCAATGCTTCAATTTTCAAAATATGGACAGTTGAATTCGGAAGAAGGAGGAACTCCTTTTGCTCCTATAGCATATTTGATTGATTGGATGGGGATTTTCCCAAGTGAATATGACAGTTATGACGAACTTGGTAAAATATCTTCATTGCTTATCACTCCTGAGGACATTCACATTCAAAATGTGGTTGTTGTTCCTCCAAGAAATAACTCTCTGGACAATGATTTGATTAAAAACGCTCTGATTAAATATGGTGCTCTGGCAGTAAGTCACAATGCAGATTTTAACAAAACTGCTTATTTCAATGAATCAAGCTATGCACAGTATTATTATGGTAAGACAATATCAACTCATAGAGTTTGTGTTGTGGGGTGGGATGATACTTATTCCAGATATAATTTCTTAAAAACCGCTCCAGGTGACGGCGCATGGATTGTTAAAAACAGCTGGGGATCCAACTGGGCTGACGGCGGATATTTCTATGTTTCATATTACGATACATCATTTGCTACAGATCGTGAAAGTGTTGGATATATAATTAATAACGATTCCTACAACAGGATTTATCAAATTGATGTTGGTGGAGAATTATCTATGGGTATTACTTTCAATTATTATTCTAACGTGTTCACTGCTGATGAAGATGAATTAATTGCTGCTGTTGGAACATATTTTGAAAAAACCGGATTGAAATATGAATTTAAAATATCTGTAAATGATGTTGAAGTTTATTCTCATGAAGGCACAAGTGAATTCGGAGGATATTCAACAATCAAATTAAACAAATATGTCCAAATCAAAAAAGGGGATGTTTTCCGAATAACCTTTAAAAATAATTCACCTATTATTGATGACCTCAGAATCCATACTCAAAAGGGAACTTCATTTGTAAGTGATGACGGTAAGAATTGGATTGATTTGGCAAAAGATAAAAGTGTGGCTATTATAAAAGCTTACACCATTTCCGATTTAAACATTACTAAAAATTTAGTGAAATACTATAAGAATGAAACTCCGTTTGTTGCAGAAGTTGGTCCTGGCGAAGAAGTTATATTTGAATTCAAAGGAATAAATCACACTGTAAAAGCGGATGAAAATGGATTAGCTAAATTTGAAGTCAACGCTAACCCTGGAAAGTACGCTATCACAACAAATTACAAGGGAAATTCAATCGTCAATTACATCATTATAAAAAACACTGTTGTTTCTTCCAATGTTGAAAAAACTTATAATGCTAACTGTAATTATAAATTTAGAATTGTGGATTCTACCGGAAACTCTGTAAAAAATACTAAAGTTGCTGTTTCGGTTAATGGAAAATCTAAAAGTTACAAAACTGATAATTCTGGATACATAACTCTTAAATTCACCAAATTGACTAAAACACAAAAAATCACAGTTAAGAATCCAAAAACAGGTGAGATTAAAACCACTAAAATAGTGATTTATTCAAGGTTTTCAGATGTGAAAAATGTTGCAATGTATTACTTTGACGGATCTAAGTTTAAAGCGAAAATACTTGATGACAATGCCAAACCAGTCGGTAAAAATAAAGTAGTGGCCATTAAGATTAACAAAAAAACTTACAAGGTCAAAAGCAATGCTAAAGGAATGATTGCTTTTAAAATACCAAATACAGTAAAATCAGGCTCATATAAGTTAACTGCAACTTACAAAGGAGATACTGTCAAAAAAACTGTTAAAGTAAAACAAAATCTTAAAACCAAGAAATATTCTGTTAAAAAGTCTTCTAAAAAACTCATTATCAAGGCAACTCTCAAGAATGGTAAAAAAGCAGTCAGCGGTAAAAAAATAACTTTAAAACTTAATTGTAAAAAATTCACTTCAAAAACCAATAAGAAAGGAATTGCTAAGTTCACAATAAATAAAAATATTATTGGAAAACTTAAAACAGGTAAAAAATACTCTATGAGTGTTACTTATCTAAAAAACACTGTTAAAACAACTTTGAATGTCAAACGTTAATGGAAAATAATTTATTTTCCTTTTTTCTTTTTTTCACATATGGAGTGTTGGCAGAAATTATTAGATTTTGAACATTTTTCATTTACTCCATTAGATTTTTTTAATATTTTTTTAAATTAATGATATGAATTTTATTGAACTAATAACTGAGTGTAAATCCATTTTATTCACTTTAATAAGATTAAACAATCTTATTAAGTTGTAGGATGCTAATTGTGAACATTAGGTTTTGTACTCTTTTTAAGCCAATTATTGGAAGATAATCATAGTTGTAAATTCTTTTGAAAGTCCCATTATGTGCTTCTACAGTCTTTGAACGTAACTTATAGTCTTTTATTCCATCTTTAGTGGACATTAATCTTTCAACTTTGTAAGTAACTTCATGAACATACCTAGTTATTGTTCTATGATTAGTTGTGTAGCATTTTCCTTTGTATTTGCAATTTTTGCAGGCTTGATAGTTGGAATAGACCAATTTGATTTTGTTTCCTCCACCTTTTTCTTGAGGGGCAGGATATGCCCCATCAAGAGTTAATTCTTCATTATTTGGACAAATGAAAACATTTTTATATTCATCAAAAACAAAATAATCTATAGCAAATGGATTGTCAGGTAGATTACCTGAATTC